>JANNTF010000796.1:0-13223 GCA_031403455.1 Alphaproteobacteria bacterium
GTGGATCGAGCGGTTGCGCGCGACCACGCGCGAGATGGTCGAGCAGAGCGGCAGCGTCACGCGCTCCGACGCCAAATGGGATCTCGAGCCGGGTCACAGCGCGGCGCGGCCGCGGCTGCGTCGTCTATCCGCGCCCTGCGATCATCACCCCGCCTATTGGGCGTATGTGTCGCAATCCCTGCTGGCGGACATCGCGGAGGATCTGCTCGGTCCCGACGTGAAGTTCCACCACTCGAAGCTCAACTTCAAAGCCTCGGCGGGCGGCACCGAAGTGAAGTGGCACCAGGACATCCAGTTCTGGCCGCACACCAACTACGCGCTGCTCACGATCGGCACGTATATCTATCCCTGCAGCGTGGCCAATGGCGCGCTCGGCGTGATTCCCGGCAGCCATACCGGCGAGCTGTTCGACCAATACAACGACAAGGGTCAGTGGACGGGATGCCTGTCGCCGCGCGACGTGGCGCGCATCGATCTCGCCAGGGCGGTCTATCTCGAAGGCCCGCCGGGTTCGCTGACCATCCATGACTGCCGGACGATTCACGGCAGCAAGTCGAACGAGTCAGCCGATGACCGGCCGCTGTTCCTGGCGACGCTGGCCGCCTCGGATGCGATGGCGTACACGCGCAATCCCATCGCTTCGCGCTACGAGCACACGCATGTCAGGGGCAAGCCGGCGCGCTGGGCGCATCACGATCCGCGGCCCTGCCTGCTGCCGCCGGATTGGTCGGGCGGCTACAGCTCGATCTTCGCCTTGCAGCAGGGCGACGCGACGGCGCCGATCCGCGCCTACGCAGATTGAGACCGTTCGCCGCCGGCGCGTTCAGCAGCGGCGGCAGCGGATCTGCTTGAACATCGCGTCCCAATCGCCATCGGTCGCGGCATAGTCGAGCAGACAGCGCAGCGTCTTCGATGCGTCGGGCAACTCGTAGCGCCGCGTGATCTCCTGGAGCATCGTCCAGGAATCGGCATGGATCTCGAACTCGACCCGGAGTTTCGGCAGTCCCGACATCGTGCATGCCCTTTCGTTGCGGCGCGCGGATATATGCGACTAGCATATCAGCGATGCGACCGATCCACGGTCGAGCGAAGGGGAGGATCAACGACATGACGAAAACTCGATTCAGCCGCCGTGGCGCGCTGGCGGGCGCGGGCGTCGGCGCCCTGGTTGCGCCGATGGTGATCGCGAGCCGCGCCGAGGCGCAGACCATGACATTGAAAATGGCGACATCCTGGGCCGGCGGACCGCTGATGGACATCGGCGCCAAGGGCTTCGCCGAGAAGATCGAGTTTCTCACCGAAGGTCGCATCAAGGTCCAAGTCTTTCCCGCCGGCGCGCTGGGCGGCGCGCTCAAGGTTTCGGAGACGGTGAAGAACGGTGTCGCCGAGATGGGCCATCTCTGGATGGGCTACGACTGGGGCCAGGACACGACCGTCGTCCTGTTCGGCGGCTATGCCGGAAGCATGGACACCGAGCGCATGCTGCACTGGATCTACGAAGCCGGCGGCCTGCAGCTCTGGCGCCAGTATCGCGACGAGGTCGCCGGCGTCGTGTCGCTGCCGTGTTTCATTCGCACAGCGGAAGTGTTCCTGCATTCGCGCAAGCCGGTGCGCACGCTGGCCGATCTCAAGGGGCTGAAGGTGCGCACGGCCGGCGCCTGGCTCGAGATGGCGAAGCAGATGGGCGCGGCGCCCGTGACCACGCCGGGCGGCGAGGTCTTCACCGCGCTGGAGCGCGGCGTGATCGATGCGACGGAATGGGGAACGCTGTGGGAGAACATTTCCGAAGGTTTCTACAAGGTCGCGAAGTACTTGATCATTCCCGGCGTCCATCAGCCGACGGCGCCCTTCGAGCTCGTCATCAACAAGGCGACCTGGGCGAAGATCGGCGCGCGCGACCAGAAGCTGATCGAGATGGCGGCGAAGCAGGTCACGTTCGAGACGTGGACGCGTATCGGCCAGGAGGATTCGAAGGCGCTCGAATTCTATCTCAAGGCCGGCAACGAACTCATCGAGCTCGCGCCTGAAGTGCAATACGAAGCCAAGAAGATCGCGCTCGCCTGGGCGCAGGGCCAGGCGGAGAAGAACGTCTGGTTCAAGAAGGTGCTGGACCACCAGATCGCCTTCGAGAAGCAGTGGAAGGGCGCGGATCGCTGGCGCAAGGTGCTCGTCGAGAACTGACCTCGGTCACATCCCCTCCTGCCGCGGTGCGGCAGGAGGGGACGCTTCCATTCTCTCAGGCCGGTGTCTCCCTTGGACTCCTTCTGTCGTTTTGCCGATCGCCTGAGCGGCGCGGTCGGCGTGCTCGCCGCTTGGCTGATCGTGCCGCTGATCATGGCGCTGTGCTGGGAAGTCTTCGCGCGCTACGTCTTGAATGCGCCGACGATCTGGGCGTACGAGATCGGCTATCTGCTCACGGGCTCGAGCTGGCTGCTCGGCATGGCCTACGCGCTGTCGCGCGACGCGCATATCCGCGTCGATGTGTTGACGACGAGGATGAGCGATCGTGCCAAGGCGCTCGTCGACGTCGCGATCTATGCGCTGATCGTGCTGCCCTTCGTCGCGTGGCTCGTCGTCGCGCTTCAGGCGCGCGTCGCGCAGGCGCTCAGGAGCGGTGAGCGTACCGGCCAATCCGCGTGGAACCCGCCGCTATGGCCGTTCCGCGCCATCATCCTGGCGGCCTTCACCTTGCTCGCGATCCAGGTCCTGGCGCAGCTGCTGCGTGGCGTGCGCACGCTCGTCGGAGCGCCGCGGTCATGATGGGGGCCGGGTCACTCCTGATCTTTCCGCTGCTGCTCACGTTCCTCTTTCTCGGCTTTCCCGTCGCCTTCTCGATGCTCGCGGCCGGCGCCATCTTCGGTTACGCGACCTTCGGCGATGCGTTCGTCTTCCAGGCGATGGAGAAGATCGAGGACGTCGCATCGAATTTCGTTCTCGCCGCGGTGCCGCTCTTCGTCTTCATGGGCTCGATGCTCGAACGCTCGGGCATCGCCGACAAGCTGTTCGAGGCGATCCATCTCTGGACGCGGCGCCTGCCCGGTGGATTGGCCGTCGGCACCGTCCTGATGTGCATCGTCTTCGCCGCGTCCTCCGGCGTCGTCGGGGCGACCGAGACCGTGATCGGCCTGCTCGCGATCCCCGTGATGATGCGCTACCGCTACAACAAGGAGCTGATCGTGGGGACGATCTGCGCCGGCGGATCGCTCGGCACGATCATTCCGCCGTCGGTCGTTGCGGTCGTGATGGGGCCGCTCGCGCAGGTCTCGGTCGGCGATCTGCTGGTCGGCATGATCATTCCCGGTCTGATCATGGCCGGTTCGTACATCGTCTACATCCTCGCCCTCTGCACGCTGAGCCCCGAGGCCGGGCCGCGCATCCCGCCTTCGTCAGACGATCCGCCGCTCACCGAGAAGCTGCGCGTCACGGCGGTCGCGCTGGTGCCGCCGCTTTTCCTGATCTTCGCGGTGCTCGGGTCGATCATGTTCGGCTGGGCGGCGCCCACGGAAGCGGCGGCGCTCGGAGCGGCCGGGTCGGTCGTGCTGACGCTGTTCTACGGGACGTTCACGCTGCGCACGCTGCACGAATCGATCATGAAGACGCTCGCGGTCTCCACCATGATCATGGCGATCCTGCTCGGCGGCAGCATCATGACAGGCGCTTTCGTCGGCTCGGGCGGCATCGCCGTGACGCAGCAATTCGTGAATGCGATGCAGCTCGGCCCGTGGGGCGTGATGATCATCGTGCTGGTGCTCGCCTTCATCGCCGGTTTCTTCATCGACTGGATCTCGATCGTGCTGATCCTGGTGCCGATCTTCGCGCCGCTGCTGCGGACCCAGGGCGTCGACATGGCGTGGTTCTGCATCTGCCTGCTGATCGTGATCCAGACCAGCTATCTCACGCCGCCGATGGCGCCCGCGATTTTCTATTTTCGCGCCATCTCGCCGCCGGAGATCACCACCGCGCACATGTATCGCGGCGTCATCCCCTTCATCGTGTTGCAGCTGATCACGCTCGCGATCGTGCTCGCCTTCCCGGCCACGGTGCTGTGGCTGCCCGAACTCCTGCTCGGACCAGGTTGAGGGCGGAAGCTCGGATCCACTCAGTCTTTCGCGCCGTCGCTCCAGCTCTCGCCGAGGAAACGCAGCCAGTTCTCGCCGAGCACGGCGCGGATGCGCTTCTCGCTCCATCCGCGACGCTCCATCGCCGCGGTGAGCCGGGGATAATCGGCCAGCGTATCGAGGCCCTTCACGAACGGCGCCTTGCCACGTCCCGGATTGGCGCGGCGGGCATAGCCTTTGTCCTGGCGCAGCCAGTCGAAGAACGCTTCGTCATGGCCTTGGGTGAAATCCGTGCCGATGCCGACATTCCCCTCGCCGCAGATCGGCAGCATGTATTCGAACAGATCGACGCAGTCATCCAGGCTGGTGTCCTTGCCGGACTTCATGAATGGCGGATAGATCGCGACGCCGACGAAGCCGCCGCGATCGACGATCTCGCGCAGCTGCGCATCGCTCTTGTTGCGGGGATGATCGAATGCGCCGGCCGGGGCGACATGGGTGAAGGCGCAGGGCCGCTTCGAATGCGCGATCGCATCGGACGCGGTCTTGGATCCGACATGGGAGAGATCGACGAGGATCCCGAGCCGGTTCATCGCATCGATCGCCTCGCGCCCGAACCCCGACAATCCGCCGTCGCGATCCTCCCAGCAGCCCGATCCGGCGAGGTTCTGCGTGTTGTAGGTCAGCTGCATCACGCCGACGCCGAGTTCCTTGTAGATCGGCAGGAGGTCGAGGCGATCTTCGATGCCGCTGGTGTTCTGCCAGCCCAGGATGATCCCGACCTTGCCGTGCTGCTTGGCCGCGCGGATATCGGCGGCGCTGCGCACCGGCATGATGATGTCCCCATGCTCGACGAAAGCCTGCTTCCAGCGCGCGATGTTGAGCATCGTGTCGCGCATGCCTTCCCAGATCGAGCACGTGCAATTGGCCGCGGTCAGGCCGCCGCGATGCATGTCCTCGAAGATCTGGCGGCTCCAGCGCGAGACGACGAGTCCGTCGATGACGATCGCCGCATCGTGCAGTTTGCTTACGGACATCGCGCCTCTCCTCGGAACTTGCGCAGCCGCGGCGGCTCGAGCGTGCGCTCGACGCCGTTGAACAGGGTGTTCGCGCTCAGGCGACGGTCATTGCCAGCTCGGCGCAGGTCATGAAGCGCGTGCGCGTGCGCTCCTTGATGAATCGGATATGCCGATCGAGCATCTTGAGTCGGCCGGGATGGCCGATCAGCTGGACGTGCAGCGTCAGGTGATAGAACGCGCCCGGCCAATCGTAGAGCCCGTCGAATTCCTCCTCCCAGACTTTCTGCGCATCGATCGCCGGCCGGATCACGCGGCCGATGATGCCGCCGTACATGAAATACGGTGCGTCGGCGAGATGCCACTGCACCGGTAGTTCCACGAGCGGCACTGGCTTGCCATCGCGCTCATGGCGGTAGGGGCGCACGCGATCGTGGAAATTGGCCGATACGGTGACGCCGCTCTCGAGCAGCAGATCGAGCGTCCGCTCCGACCATTCCCAGGACGGCGAGCGCCAGCTGAGCGGCCGCACGCCGGTGATGCGCTCCAGGCTCTCGATGCCGCGGATGAGTTCGCTCTTCTCCTCCTCGGCGTTCAGCATCGCGACCGGCTTGTGACCATGGCCATGGCTCGCCAGCTCATGGCCGCGCGCGTGGATGAGCCTTATCGCATCGGGATACCGATCGCTGGTCATGCCCGGCACGAAGAACGTCGATCTGATCTTGTGATGGTCGAAGAGGTCGAGCAGGGCGCTCAGGCCTTCCTTGATCTCGTAGGCGCCGTGCGAGAGCAGCACGGGTCGCTTGGCGTTCTCGGGCGTGCGGCCGACCCAGATCGCCTCGGCATCGAGGCAGGTTCCGAACACGACTGGAAAATGATCGCTCATGAAATCCTCAGAGTTGATTGGGCAAACCCGTCATCGCCGCGTCATCCGCGCGCCCGCCTCCAGCGCCGACGAAGCGCCAGCTCGCCGCCTCATCGGCGAAATGACACCACGCGCGATGCGCGCTGTCACCAAGCCAGGGCTCGGGCGCGCGACTTTTGCAGATCTCGCGCGCGACCGGACAGCGCGTGTGGAAGCGGCATCCCGGCGGCGGATTCACCGGCGATGGCACGTCGCCGGTGAGCGGCGGATCGCGTCGAGCGCGCGCGATCAGCGGATCGGGGACCGGGCAGGCGCTCAGCAAGGCGGCCGTGTAGGGATGGCGGGGTTGCCTGAAGATGTCCTCGACGGCGCCTTCCTCGACGACGCGACCCAGATACATCACGACGACACGGTCGCAGAGCGAGCGCACGACGCCGAGATCATGGGTGATGAAGAGATACGCGAGCCCGAGCTCGCGCTGCAGCTTGCGCAACAAGGTGAGGATCTGCGCGCGGATCGAGATGTCCAATGCCGAGACCGCCTCATCCGCCACGATCACTCGCGGGCGCACGGCGAGGGCGCGCGCGATGCAGATCCGCTGGCGCTGGCCACCGGAGAATTGATGCGGGTAGCGATCGAGGAAATCGGCGCCGGGGCTCATGCCGACGAGCTCGAGCAGCCGCGCCGCCTCCCGGCGCAGCTTGGCGCGCGGCACGATCGCATGGATCCGCAGCGGCTGCGCCAAGGTCTGAAACACCGTCTTGCGCGGGTTCATCGAGTCGTAGGGATCCTGGAACACCATCTGCACGCGACGGCGATAGGCGCGGCGCGACGCGGTGTCCTGCGCGGCGATGTTCTCTCCTTCGAAGGCGATCCGTCCCGCACTCGGCGCGACGAGGCCGAGCACGGCGCGCGCGAGGGTGGTCTTGCCGCAGCCGCTCTCGCCCACGACGCCGAGCACTTCGCCCGGAGCCAATGCGAGATCGACGCCATCCACGGCGTGGACATACCCACGCGGCGCACGGAACAGCCCGCCGCCGATCGGGAAATGCACCGCGAGTCCGGTGATCTCAAGCAGGGCGGTCATCGCTGTTCCGATGCAGGAGCCAACATGCGGCGCCGCCGCCCGCCGTCGCCTGCCATGGCGGCGTCTCGTGCGCGCACCGCGCAACGCTTTCGGGGCAGCGAGGATGGAAGCGACAACCGCTCGGCGGGGCGATCAGGCTCGGCGGTTGACCGTCGATCGACTCGAAATCCACCACCCTGCGGTCCGGACCGAGCGTCGAGCGCAGCAGCGCGCGGGTGTAGGGATGCTGCGGCGCGCGGAAGATCGAGAAGACATCGGCCTCCTCGACCAGGCGCCCGGCGTACATGACGTAGACGCGATCGCAATACTCGGCGACCAGACTCAGATCATGCGTGATCAGCAGCAGGGCGCTGCCGAGCTCGGCGCGGATGTCGCGCAGCAACCGCATGATCTGCGCCTGGACCGTCACATCGAGCGCGGTGGTCGGCTCATCGGCGATCAGGAGCGCGGGCCGCGACGAGATCGCCATCGCGATGAGGACGCGCTGGCGCATGCCGCCGGAGAGCTGGTGCGGGTAATAGGCGATCACGGAGTCCGGCGCCGGAATGCGCACGAGTTTCAGCGCGTCGAGCGCCACGCCCCGGGCGGCGCGCCGGCTCAGGCCCTGATGCAGGATCACCGCTTCGGCGATCTGGTCGCCGACGCGCATCAGCGGATTGAGGAACGTCATCGGGTCCTGGAAGATCATCGCGAGCTTGCCGCCGCGCATCGCGCGCATCGCCGGCTCCGTGATCGTCGTCAGATCCTGACCCTCGAAGCGGACCGTGCCCGCGATGATGCGTCCCGGCGGGCGCACGAGCCGCATGATCGAGGATGCGGTCATGCTCTTGCCGCAGCCGGACTCGCCGACCAGCGCGACCGCTTCGCCTGACGCGATGTGCAGGCTGATCCCGTCGACCGCACGCACCACGCCCATGTCGGTGAAGAGATGCGTGGTGAGGCCATCGACCTCGAGAAGATCCGCGCTCATCGACCGCGCGACCGCGGATTGAGCAGATCGGTGAGGCCGTCGCCGATCAGGTTGAGGCTGAGCACCGCGAGGAAGATCATCACGCCCGGGAACGCGGTCGCCCACCACGCCGAGCGCATGATCGCCTGCGCCTGGTGGAGCATCAGCCCCAGGCTGATCTGCGAGGGATCGCCGAGGCCGAGATAGCTCAGGCCCGCCTCGAGCAGCATGGCCTGGCCGACCTGCAAGGTGGCGTTCACGATCACCGGGCCGAGCGCGTTGGGCAGGATCTCCAGGAAGATCAGTGTCGCGGCGGAAGCGCCGGCGACCCGTGCCGCGTCGACGAATTGCCGGCCGCGCAGCGACAGGAACTCGGCGCGCACGATGCGCGCGACCTCGGGCCAGCTCAGCAGCGCGATCGCGAGCACGATGTTGAGGATGCTGGCGCCGAAGAATGCGACGAGCAGCACGGCGAGGAAGAAACGCGGCACGACCTGGAAGATCTCCGTGACGCGCATCAACGCGTCGTCCACGAAGCGGCCGAAGAAGCCGGCGGTGCCGCCGACAAGGATGCCGAGGCTGGTCGAGATCACGGCGGCGCCAAGCCCGACCAGCAACGACACGCGCACGCCGCCGAGCACCCGGCTCAGCACGTCGCGTCCCAATTCATCGGTCCCCATCAGATGCGGCCAGCCCGGCGCCGCCATCGCGCCGCCGGCGCCGATCTTGTCGGGATCGAAGGGCGCCAGCGCGGGGCCGATCAGCGCCAGCACGATCAGAATCAGCAGGATCGCCGCCGCCAGCACGGCGACCTGGTTGCGCGCGAAGATCCGCCAGGATGACGGGCCGCGCGGGATCGCGTCGCTCATCGGTACACCACGCGGGGATCGATGATCGCGTAGACGACGTCCGTCATGACATTGACGAGGATCACCATCACCGAGAGCACCGTGAACAGGCCCATCAGCACAGGGTAGTCGCGCGCCTGGATCGCTTCGTAGAGCAGCCGGCCCATGCCGGGCCAGGCGAACACGGTCTCGGTCAGCACCGAGCCCGCGAGCATGAAACCGAAATTGAGACCGATCACGGTGACGACCGGGAGCACGGCATTGCGTAGCGCGTGGACGAGAACGACGCGCGGTTCGGACACGCCCTTGGCGCGCGCCGTCGTCACGAAATCGAGCGCCAGCGTCTCCTGCATCTTCACGCGTGTCAGCCGGTAGATGAGCGCCAGATGGTAGACGCTGTAGGTCAGCGCCGGCAGCGTGAGGTGATGCGCGATGTCCACGATCCGACCCCAGCCTTCGCTGGGCGCGCGCAGGCTGTACATGCCCTGCGTCGGGAACCAGTTCAAATGCAGGGAGAACACGATCAGCACGATCTGTCCGAGCCAGAACACCGGCATCGAGTAGCCGGCGAGCGCGGTGAACGTCGCCGCGTGATCCAGCTTCGAATAGGGGCGCAAGGCCGCGAGGGTGCCGAGCAGGATGCCGGCCACGCTCGACAGCACGAGCGCCGTGCCCATCAGCAGCATCGTCGCGGGCAATCTGGAGACGATCAGCTCGAGCACGGGTTGGCGAAATCGCAGCGAGTAGCCGAGATCGAACTGGATGATCTTCAGCACATACTTGCCGAGTTGCACGGCGATCGGCTGATCGAGCCCGAACTCCGCGCGCAGCTGCGCCAGGAACTCCGGCGTCGCCTCCATGGAGCCGATCAGGAAATCGACCGGATCGCCGGGGGCGGCATGGATGAGCAGGAAGTTGATGAGGATGATCACCAGGACGAGCGGTACCGCCTGCGCCAAACGGCGCAGCACGTAGAGGAACGTCGCACCTCCGGCGATCGTCACTTCACGAAATAAGCGCGCTCGCGGTTCTCGAGATAACCTTGCGGACCGGTGACCACGTCGTGGAAGCCGGCCGAGACGGCCTGCACGATCGGGACCTCGAACAGCGGCAGGGCCGGCAGGTCGCGCATCAGGATTTCCTGGATGGCGCGCCAGGTTTCGGCGCGCTGGCCGCGGTCGAGCTGTTTGGATTCGACATCGAACAGCGCGTCGAGCTCGCGGTTCGAATAGCCCATCGCATTGACGAAAGGCGCCTTCTTGATCTGGTCGGAATGGAAGCGCGGCGTCACCGAGATCGTCGGATCCGGGCCGGTCGTGAAGAGCTGATTGGCGAGATCGAAATCCCAGTTGCGGAACACGCGGTCGATGAAGGTCAGACGATCGAAGGTCTGGATCGTGACGTCGATCCCGACGCTGCGCAGATTGTCCTTGATGATCTCCGCGGCACGGCCTTCGTAGTCGCGCCCGGTGGCCCAGGCGACGCGCAACGGGAAGCGCTTGCCGTCGGCGCCGCGCCGGTGACCCGCCTCGTCGAGCAGGGCGTTCGCCTTGGCGACGTCAAAGACGTAGTCGTGCTTGTCGGTGAAGATCCAGCCCAGCCCGCTGCTCACGGGGCTCTTCGCTACCTTGCCCTCGCCGAACAATCCCTTGGCGCGGATGTCCTCGCGGTTGATGGCATGCGCGAGGGCGCGCCGGACGCGGACGTCCTGCAAGGGGCCACTGCGCACGTTCATCAGCATGAAGCCGTTGGTCGCCGCCGCCTCGCCGCCGCTGTCGATGATCTGATAGCGCTTGTCCTTGCGCAGCCGCGCCACCTGGTCGTAGGGCACGATGTACCAGTGCAGGAAATCGATCTCCGCGCGCTCGAAGGCGAGCAGCCGCGACGCGGGATCGGAGGCGATCTTCATCACGATGCGATCGAGATAGGGGAGGTTGGGCTTCCAGTACTGGTCGTTGCGGACCAGCTCCACGAAATTGCCCTTCTCCCATCTCACGAATTTGAACGGCCCGCTGCCGATCGGTCGCTGATTCGCCGCGTTCGTCTTCGAGTCGGTGCCGAGATAGATGTGCTTGGGCATGATCAGCGCGCCGGCCCCGAGCTGGGAACCCAGCATCGTGAGGAACGGCGCGAAGGGCGCCTTGAGCTTGATCTCGAAGCTGTTCGGGCCGATCGCCTTGGCGTGCGCGACATTCGGCCACCACGCCGAGGCCCGCGGATGCACCTTGGCGATGATCTCATTGAATGTGTACTCGGCGTCCTCGGCAGTGACCGGCTTGCCGTCGTGCCACTTCGCATTGCGTGCGAGCTCGAAGACATAGGTCAGCCCATCGGGCGAAACCGTCCAGGTCTCGGCGAGATCCGGCGTCGGCTCGAAATTCATGTCGAGGCCGATCAGCCCATTGAACAGATTGGTCGCAGGAATCAGCGCCGCCGTGTCCGTCGCGAGATGCGCCGTCAACGATCCTGGCTCGCCCTCGAGCGCGATGATCAGCGTACCGCCGCGACGCGGAGACGGCTTGCCCTGCGCGCTCGCCCGCTGGGCGCCCCATGCGAGCATCGCCGCCGAAATCTGCAGAACCCCACGACGTGCGACGCCTCGATTGCTCTTACGCATGCAAGCCCCCTCGCGATCCCAATCAGAAGTCCATGTGACCTCAATATCCGCACGCATTCAATCGTCGGCAATCTCCGGGGACGGATCGGAAATCGCGTGGTGCCGCGCGCCGAGCTTCACGGCGCGGGATGAACGAACTGCGCCAGTGAGTATTCGTCGCTGCGCGGGACATAGGTGACGCCGCGCCGCGTCGCCCAGGTGTTGATCTGGTAGTACAGCGGAATGATCGCCTGATCGGCGAGCGCGATCTCGCTGGCTTCCTGGAGGAGCTTTTCGCGCGCCTTGTCGTCGACCGTGCCCATCGCCTTCTCGGTCAACGCATCGACGGCCGCGTTCGAATAGCGGCCGCGATTGGCGGCGCCCGTGCCGCGCTCCCGATTCGGGCTGGCGACGAGCGAGCGCAGCGGCGACGAGACTTCGCCGGTCCCGCTGCCCCAGCCGAGCAGGGCCACGCTGTAGGCGTAATGCGGCGCGCTCGCCTGCGTCGCGAACGTCGCCCAGGGCAGACTCACGATCTTGGCGTCGATTCCCGCACGCGCGAGCATCGGCCCGATGGCCTGGAGAACCTTGTCGTCGTTGGGGTAGCGGTCGTTGGGCCCGTGCAAGGTCAGCGAGAAACCGTTCGGGAATCCGGCGGCGGCCAGGAGCTTGCGTGCGCCGTCGATGTCGAGCGCATCGGGCTGCAGCTTCGGCGACGTGCCGAAGAACCCATCCGGCAGGAAACCGCCGGCCGGAATCGCCGCCCCTTCGAAGAGCCGGTCGACGATGCCCTGACGATTGATCGCCCTGCTGATCGCCTGGCGCACGCGCAGATCCTTCAGCGGGTTGCGCGCCAGCGCCTGGCCGGCTTTGTCGGTGGTGAATGGCGAGAGGTCGCGCGCCTGATCCATCGCGAGATAGATGAGCCGGTTCGAGGTGATCTGCTGCACAGCGATCTGCGCGCTGGCCTTGAGCCGTGCGAGATCGCCGGTCGGCACGGCCTCGATCATCTGGACATCGCCGGCGAGCAGCGCCGCGGTGCGCGAGGCGTCGTTGACGATCAGCTTGAGCGTGACCTTCTGCCAGTGCGGCTTCGGGCCCCAATAGGCGTCGTTGCGCACGAGCGTGATGCGGTCGTTGGGAACGAACTCGCCGAGCTTGAACGGGCCGGTCCCGATCGCCGCCCTGCCGCTGTTGAAATCGCCGGTCGTCGCCTCGACGGCATTGCGGTTCACGATCGCGAGCGTCGCGAGATCGTTGGGCAGCAATGGCCAGGGCGAACGGGTCTTGAGCCGGATCGTGTGGCTGTCCAGGACCTCGGTCGCGACGATCGATCGCGTATAGAGCGTGAACGGCGAAGGCGAGTTGGGAACCCAGGGCACGCGCTTGAGCGTCGCGACCACGTCCTGTGCCGTGAACTCGCTGCCGTCGTGGTAGCGCACGCCCTCGCGAAGCTTGAACTCCCAGGTCAGATCGTCGATCGCGCGCCACGCGACCGCGAGCCCCGGGCCCATGCGCTGCTGCGCGTCGTGATGCACGAGCCGGTCGAAGACATGCGCCGCGACGTTGTTGTTGGGCGAGAGGTTGTGGAAATGCGGATCGGCCGACGTGACGTTGCCGCTGAGCCCGATCGTCAGTTCCTGTGCGGCCGCGCCGCCCGCCAGCCAAGCTGTGATAGCGAGTGTGAGACCGAGCCGTATCGCGTGTCGGATGAACATGGTCGTCATCGTCTGCCTCCTGGATATGCCGGACCGTGCCGGAACGATCGATGCGCTGGGAATGGAGCAGAAATCGGCGCCAGGCG
>JANNTF010000797.1:0-6367 GCA_031403455.1 Alphaproteobacteria bacterium
CTGGTGCTGGTGCTGATGCTGATGATTCGCCCGAACGGATTGCTCGGCAGCGCATTTGGCGGTTCCAGGTGAAGCGCCCGCTCGCGCTCGGTCTGATCGTCGCGACGGTCCTGCTGCTCGGCGTCCTGCCGGCCTTCGCCTTGCCTTATCATGTGCGCGTCGGACAGCTCTTCCTGCTGTCCTCGGTGCTCGCGCTGGCCTGGCACATCCTCGGCGGCTTCGCGGGGTATTGGAGTTTTGGTCATACCGCCTTCGTCGGGCTCGGCGCCTTCGCGGCGGGCCTGCTGCATTTCCATTTCAAGCTGCCGCCGATGCTGGGCTTCGTCGCCGGTACGCTGCTCGGCGGCCTCGTCAGCGCCGGCTTCGCGGCGCTGGTCGCCTATCCGGTACTGCGGCTGCGCGGCATCTATTTCGCGATCGCGCTGCTCGGCATGTCCCAGGTGCTCGGCGAACTCGCGCAGAATGTCGACGCCTTCCAGGGCGCGCTCGGCCTGACATTGCCCGACGTCGTGCCCGATGCGCTGCGCCCGGAAGTGTTCTTCTACTACTGCTTCCTCGCCCTCGCGGTCGCCAGCTTCGCGCTCGCGGCGTGGATCCGCGACAGCAAGCTCGGCTACGGGCTCGCCGCGATCCGTGAGGACGAGGACACCGCGCGCATGCTCGGCGTGCCGACCGAGCGCTACAAGATCGTCACGCTCGTGCTCAGCGCGGGGCTCGCCGGACTCGCCGGCGCGGTCTACGCCTACTCGCTCGGCTACTTCACGGCGGGTTCGGTGTTTCGCGTCGACTTCTCGCTCAACATGATCTTGCACGCCCTGCTCGGCGGCATCGGCACGCTGACCGGGCCGATCATCGGCGCCGCCTTGCTCGTCTTCGTCACCAATGTGCTGCTCGGCCAACTGCTCGACCTGCATTTGCTGGTGACGGGCGTGCTGGTGATCGCGCTCGTGCTGCTCGCGCCGCACGGATTGCTCGGTGTGGCGCGGCGCTGGCGCGAGCGCGGGAGTCAGCGATGAGCGGCACGGCGCCGATCCTCACGCTGCGTGGCCTGAGCAAGCGCTTTCGCGGACTCACGGCGGTGAGCGAGATCGATCTGGACTTGCCAACCGGCTCGATCTGCAGCCTGATCGGACCCAACGGCGCCGGCAAGTCGACGCTCTTCAATCTCGTGACCGGCTATGTCCAGCCGAGCGCCGGCACGATCGAATTCGCCGGCACGCGCATCGATGGCGTGCCTACGGATCGCATCAGCCGGATGGGCATCGCGCGCGCCTTCCAGATCTCCAAGCCTTTTCCCGGCCTCTCGGTGTTCGACAATCTGCGCGTGGGCGCGCTGTTCGGCGCCGATGGTCCGCGAGACGCCGACGCGGTGGTGCACGCCGCGCTGACGCTGACCGGCCTCGCACCCCAGGCCGGGGCGATGGCCTCGAGTCTCACGGTCGGCTTTCTCCGGCGCCTCGAGCTCGCGCGCGCGATCGCGACGCGCCCGCGCCTGCTGCTGGCGGATGAACCCTGTGCCGGACTGAACCCGTCCGAGACCGCGGAGATCGTCGAGATCCTGCGGCGCGTGCGCGGCCAAGGCCTGACCATCCTGCTCGTCGAGCACGACATGCGCGCGGTCATGGAGATCTCGGACCGCATCTTCGTGCTCGAGGCCGGCCGCAAGATCGCGGAGGGGCCGCCGGCCGAGATCGCGCGCAACGCACGCGTGATCGCCGCCTATCTCGGCACCGACGACGAGAGCTGAGCGAGGCCGAGGAACGCCTCGCGGACATAGGGATTGCCGATCAGCTCCGGCCCCGTGCCGCCGAGCACGATCGATCCCTTCTCCAGCACATAGGCGCGATCGGCGATCTTCAGGGATTGGTGCACGTTCTGCTCGACGAGCAGGATCGAGACGCCCCGCTCGCGCAACGACGCGATCAGGCGGAACAGCTCGCGCACCAGCTTCGGCATCAGGCCAAGCGAGGGTTCATCGAGGATGATGAGCTTGGGCCCGCTCATCAGGCCGCGCGCGATCGCCAGCATCTGCTGCTCGCCGCCGGAGAGCGAACCCGCGAATTGCGCGCTGCGCTCGGCAAGGCGCGGAAAGATCGTGAAGACCTCGTCCACCCGCCGCGCGCGTTCGCCGCGCGCGCGCGGCGCCCAGCCCCCGACCAGCAGATTGTCCGTGATCGTCATCTGCGGGAACACCAGCCGGCCTTCGGGGACCAGCGTGATGCCGAGCTCGACGACCTCATGGACGGGGCGACCGGCGATGTCCTCGCCCGCGAAACGGATACGGCCGGTTGCCGGCCGCAACGCGCCCGCGATCGCCTTCACGGAAGTCGACTTCCCCGCGCCGTTGGCCCCGACCAGCGCCACGACCTCGCCCTCGCCCACCACGAAGCTCACATCGCGCACGGCGATCGCGCCGGCATAGGCATAGGCGAGACCCTCGACCTGCAGCAGCATCGTCTCTCTCCTCGAGTCCATCGAGTATCGACCGTGATCCGCCGGCCGCGCAAATCGGCGACGCATGAACCCCATGCCGGGCTGTGGCTTGACAGCAAGGGGGCCCCGTCAACATCGTCTCCTTCGAATCAGCAGGAGATGCGCGACATGGAGCTTTCGAACAAATCGGCCCGCCAGCTCTACGAGGAGGTGAAGGCCAATCCGACCCGGCGCCGCTTCGGCTTCGGTCGCAAGCCGGCGCTGATCAATGTCGATCTGCAGAAGGCCTATACGCGGGTCGACGAGTTCAAGACCGCCTACGAGACGAGTCCCAAGCAGATCGACTACGTGAACCAGCTCGCCGCGCTGTTCCGCGCCAAGAACTGCCCCGTGGTGTGGACCTATGTCGCGTTCATGAAGCATGCCGACGATGCCGGAATCTGGGGTACGCGCACGGACACGCCTGATTCGCTGCAGAACATCAAGGTCGGCTCGCGTCGCGCCGAGTTCGACGATCGCCTGAAGATCGATCACGACCGCGACGTGATCATCAACAAGCGCATGGCCTCGTGCTTCCACGAGACCAATCTCAACTCGATCTTCAACTTCCATCGCGTCGACACGGTGATCGTGACCGGCGGCTCGACCTCGGGCTGCGTGCGCGCGACGGTCGTCGATGCGCTGTCGCGCAGCTTCCGTACGATCGTCCCGGAGGAATGCGTGGCCGACAAGCACGAGAGTCCGCACTTCGCCAATCTCTACGACATGGCCCTGAAATACGCCGATGTCGTGCCGGTGCAGGAGGTCATCGACTTCATGGCCGCCTACGCACCCCGCAATGATTGAAGGAAGCCGCATGCCGCTCCGCGACCCTGGCCTCTACGACTATCTCCCCTACGACGAGACGCGCCCCAGGATCACCTGGCCCAACGGGGCGCGCGTCGCGTTCTGGGTGGCGCCGAATGTCGAGTTCTACGAGCTCGAGCCGGCGAAGAACCCGACGCGCGGCGCCTGGGCGAAGCCGCACCCCGACGTCCTGGGCTATTCCTATCGCGATTACGGCAATCGCGCCGGGTTCTGGCGCATGCTCGAGAGTTTCGATCGCTGCGGCATGCGCGGCTCGGTCTCGCTGAACGTCGCGATGTGCGAGCACCATCCGGAGATCATCGAAGCCTGCGCGCAGCGCGGCTGGGAGTTCTACAGCCACGGCACCTACAACACGCGCTACATGTTCAACATGACCGAAGCGCAGGAGCGTGAGGTCATCCAGGATTCGATCGACACGATCAAGAAGCACACCGGCCAGCGCCTCGACGGGTGGCTGTCACCCGCACTCACCTATACCGAGCGCACGCTCGATCTCGTTGCCGATATGGGCCTGACCTATGTCTGCGACCTCTTCCATGATGATCAGCCCAGCCCGGTCACGACCAAGACGGGCACGCTCGCCTCGATCCCCTATTCGCTCGAGATGAACGACACCATCGCCTACAACGTCAATCTCGTCAGCCCGCGCGCCTATGGCGAGATCATCAAGCGGCAATTCGATCGGCTGTACGAGGAAGGCGCCGAGACGGGCACCGTGATGTGCATTCCCCTGCACCCCTATCTCGTCGGCTGGCCCCATCGCATCAAGGCGTTCGAGGACGCGCTGCGCTACATCACCGGCCACGACAAGGTCTGGCTCGCGACGGGTCGCGAGATCGCGCAGCACTTCATCAAGCACAATCTCGCCGATTTCAAACGCGCCGCGCAGAAGGTGGGAGAAGCGCCATGACCGGCATGCCTCCCGAGTATCTCGCCTACCCGATGCGCCGCTACGGCATGGATCACGATCGGTATGACTGGTCGATGCTGCCGCGGCGCAAGCCGGTCACCTGGCCCGGCGATGCGCGCGTGGCGCTCTGGGTCATCCCGGCGCTCGAATGGTTCCCGCTCGACATGAAGGGCAAGCCGTTCAAGCCGCCCGGCGCCCTGCAGACCGCCTACCCCGATCTGCGCCACTACACGCTGCGCGACTACGGCAATCGCGTCGGCATCTGGCGGATCATGAAGTCGCTCGACCGCCTCGGCATCCGCGCGTCGGCGGCGGTCAATGCCGCCGTCGCCGCGCGCTATCCCGCGCTGATCAAGGCCTGCGTCGACCGGCGCTGGGAGATCATCGCCAATGGCGTGGACATGGATCATCTCCACTATCAGGGCCTGAGCGTCGAGGACGAGAAGCAGCAGATCGTGACGACCATGAGCGTGCTGCAGCGCGTCTCGGGGCAGCAGATCCGTGGCTGGCTCTCGCCCGCGAAATCGCAATCCCACGCGACGCTCGATCTGATCGCCGCCGCCGGACTCGAATATTGCTGCGATTGGGTCAATGACGACATGCCCTACGCGATGCGCGCGCAGACCGGCGCGCTCACCGCCATGCCGCACCCGATCGACATCGACGACCACACCATTCTGATGCAGAACCATCACAGCGAAGACGAGTTCACCGAGCAGCTCTGCGATCAGTTCGACGTGCTCCATGACGAGGCGGCGACACAAGGCGGCCGGATCATGGCGATCTCGCTCCATCCCTGGATCACCGGCCAGCCCTATCGCATCGGCGCGCTGGAGAAAGCACTCACGCACATGATCCAGCGCAAGGGAGTCTGGTCCGCCACGGGCGCCGAGATCCTCGATGCGTGGAAAGCGCAGCAATAGCGTCATGGCAGGTCACCTCGAATACGCCGCATCGGGCCTCGTCGGCGTGATCACGCCGCAAGCCAACGCGACCGTCGAACCTGAAATGAGCGTTCTGCTCGGCCCGGATATCGGCGTCATCAATGGTCGCCTGATCTGCCCGCATCCGGATTTGCGCACGCGCCTCGTCACCTATTTCGAGCGCATCGACGAGGCGATCGCGCAATTCGCCGATGCGCCCGTCGATGCGATCGGCGTCGCCTGCACGGGCGCGTCCTATCTCATCGACACGCTGCCCCAGGTGTTTCGCACACCCTGGGAAGGCAAGCGCCCCGTCGTCGCCGCCGTGGACGCGATCGACCGCGCGCTGCGGCTGCTCGGCGCCAAGAAGCTCGCGATGCTCAGCCCCTATCCGAAATTCCTGACCGATGCGTGCCTCGCCCATTGGCGCAAGCTCGGCTATGAAATCGCGCTGCTGCGCGAACCCGCGCCGATCGAGAAGGGCTATCACCCGATCTACGCGCAGCGCAGCCGTCAGGCCACCGCGGTGTTCGACGATGTCGAGAGCTTGTCCGTCGACGCCGTGGTGATCAGCGGCACCGGCCTGCCGTCACTCGCCGCGATGCCGCGCCTCAACCGGCCAGGCGGGCCGCCCGTGCTGTCGTCCAATCTCTGCCTCGCCTGGGCGCTCGAAGAGATCCTCGCGGGTCGCGGCGCGGCGCCACGCTCCCCGCGCGGCTGGCTCGCCAGAGATGCGCCCTGGCTCGCCCGGCTGAAGCTGCGCTACCCGGGCGCGCTTGCGGCGGGCTGAGGCACGCCAGCCAGCGCCGCCAGAAATCCGCTCCGCCAGGCCGTCACATCGTGACGCCTGATCGCCGCATCCATCGCACGCCACCTCTCCTGGCGCTCCGCGAGTTTCATGCACAGCGCCCGATCGAGCGTGTCCGCGACGCGGTCGACGTCCATCGGATTCACGAGCAGCGCCGCATCGAGTTCGCTCGCAGCGCCCGCGAAGCGCGACAGGACGAGCACGCCCGGATCCGCCGCGCCCTGGGCCGCGACGAACTCCTTGGCGACGAGATTCATGCCGTCGCGTATCGGCGTCACGAAGCCGACGCGCGCGATCCGGTAGTAGCCCGCGAGCGCGCGATGCGAGGAAGCCCGGGTGAGGTAGCGGATCGGAGTCCAGTCGACATCGGCATAATGGCCATTGATCCGCCCCGCCCGCTGGTCGAGTTCCCGGCGCAGCTTGCGA
>JANNTF010000798.1:0-2095 GCA_031403455.1 Alphaproteobacteria bacterium
ACGATCTCGGCCGTGGCATCGGTCGAGCCGTCGTCCACGACGATGATCTCCGTACTGCCGCAATCCTGGGCGCGCACGCTGGCGATCGCGTCGGCAATGTATGCCGCCCCGTTATAGGCCGGGACAACGACGCTGATCTGAGGCGACGTCACGAGACCGCTCCCGACGCGTCGATGCGCTGGCGCTGGATCGAGCTGCGCATCGTGCGCAGCAGTTCCGTCGTATTGCGTCGCGCGTCGAGCGACAAATTGGTCCCGTGGATGCGCTTGAGGAGGATGAGTTCCGGGTCGCCGCCGATCGTCAGCCCGCGATCCTTGCATCGCGCGAACCAGTCGACATCCGCGGCGATGTCGAGCGTGGCGTCGAACGGGCCCGCCGTCTCGAACAGCGTACGGCGGCCGAGCAGCGTGCCCGGGATGCGTGCCACGCGCGGGCAAGCGAGCAGCTCATGCCGGAAACCGGGCGGCAGCTCGGCGCCGGGCTCGAGGTGAAACTGCACCGCGCCGACGACGCCTGAACATTCAGGATGCGCGGACAGGAACGCGCTCTGGATCTCCAGCTTGCGTGGTAACCATCGATCGTCGCTTTCGAGGAAGGCGATGCAATCGCCGCGCGCGGCCTCGATCCCGATATTGAGCCCGTCGTAGAGTCCCTTCCCGGTCTGCGCGATCACGCGAACGCCGGGAAATTCCGCGGCGATCCGTGCCGATGCGTCGCTGGATGCACCGTCGACCACGACGATTTCGAGGGGCTGAACCGTCTGCGCGCAAAGGCTCTCCAGCGCTGCCGCGATGAATCGTTCACCATTGCGCACCGGCATCACGACGGTCGTCGAGATCTCAGCCATGGGACTAGATAGCGAAATCGGCGACGGGGTTGTCAACTGATCAAGCGGTCTCGGAAAGCGGTTCGAACGACTCACCAATACGCACCGTCGTCGCACACGCCGGCCTGATCGGGGCGATAGCGCTCGGGCATGTCGATCCAATGCGCGTTGAAGTAGCGATCGTGCCAGTCGGGCCATGCGCGCCAGCGCTTGCCGATCACGCCGAAGATGATCTGAAGATGCCCGCCGAGATCGATCGCGACTTTGCCGCGCGACTTTGCATGCGCGGCCAACGGGATCGCCAGGCCCGCGGCGCCGATCAGCGCGACATCGTAGGTCCGGCGATCGAGTTCAGCCCGGATCTCGTCGAGCAAATGGATCGCATCGGGATAGCGCGCGCGCGTGCTCGTCGCCACGCCGTAGGGAAACTCGAGGGCATCGACCGCAGCGGGTTCGAACCATCTCTTGCCGAGCTTCGACCAGACGGCCTCGTAGGTCGCGGCCGTGGCGCGCGCCCGAAGCAATCCCGCGAAGGGGCAGACGATGAGCACTCGGGTTCCGCGCAACTGCGGCAGGAAACAGGCGCCCAGGCTGCCGTCCGCCGCGCGGTCCGGCTCCTGGTCCTGGAAGTGGATCAGCCTCTGCAGGCCGTAGTGGCGAACGATCATCGACTCCATGTCGTCGCCTTCGAGGAACAGGCCGACGCTGTCGAGCGCGCGCGCGCTCGCGACGTAGATTTCGTTGTAGCGGAGCAGGAACTCGGGCGTGGCCGGAAACACGCCGGCATTGTTCAGCGCGTGCGGCACCACCTTGCTGCGGAAGAACTCCGCCACGGAGAGTGGCGAGCGCGCGTGCGCGCGCAGGATCGGATAGGCCATCCAATGCTGCTGCGACGTCCCGAGCTTGCCGGCCGCGAAGCCGCGACGTTCGGCGATCGCGGCGCCGACCATGTCCGCGAACTCGGCGCGGGTGGAAAAGCTCCGCTGCATGGCGGCGGCGAGGCGGGCGTGCCGTGCGCGCCGCCCCATGTCACCGCCGTTCATCGCTCCGCTCTCGTGAAGCTGGCGGCGAGCATCGTCGCGAAGGAACCGCCGGGCGCCTGCGCGAGCTCTTCCCAGCGGCCAGCCTCGACGATCCGTCCGCGCTCCAGCACGACGATCTGATCAGCATTGCGGATCGTCGACAGCCGATGCGCGATCACGACCACGGTGACTTCGCCGCGCAATCGCTCGACCGCCTCCTGGATACGACGCTCGTTCTCGGCATCGA
>JANNTF010000799.1:0-1738 GCA_031403455.1 Alphaproteobacteria bacterium
CCGCGCGCGGCAACGGCAGCACGCGCGATCCATGATCGTCGGGCGCAAGGAGGAAACGGCCGGCGAGGGCATAGAGCGCGACCACGACCGCGCCCTGGGCCAGCATTTCGGCGAGTGAGCGGACGAGATCCTGCTCGGGCAGGAGGATCAGCGTCGCCATGCGCGCAACCATCGCGCCGGCGAGGATCGCGGCGAGGTCCTTCGCCGCACGCCGCAGCGCGACCCGCAGCCTCGTGGTCAGGCGGCCTGTGGGAGCTGGCGGCGCCGCGCCGGGCATCATCTGATCGGCGAGGCGATGAACCGCCGCTGCGCCGGCAACCGCAATACCCAGGATGAGTGCGACTAGCGCGAGCGCGCCCAGCGTGCTGATATTCGGCACGGCCGCCCATTTCGTTGCCCAATCGCCGAGCACCGACGTGATCCGCGTGAGGCCAAGATTGCCGATGCTGAGGCCCCGCGTGAAGACATCCACGATGCTCTCGCCTTCACGCGGCGGCGCGTCGGGCCCGGCGGCCAAGGGCTTGGTTGTGGCCGCGTCGGGATCGGCGAGGCGAACCACGACATTCGTTCCGGCGCGCGTCAGGGCTTCGACCGTGCGGCGGATGCGCTCCGGCGCTTCGGTGCCCTGCAGGATGACCGTGACGCCGCCTTCAGCCGGTGCCTGCGCGCCGGCGAAGGGCGCGGCCGTCACGAGCACGACGACGCTCAGGGCGACGAGCAGACTTCGCTTCAGGATTCGAGTGACTGACAAGCGCATCTCCACATGCGGGGAAGTCCCCGAACTCACGGACAGCTTAGCGCATGCGGGCGAATTCCCCGAAGCTCGGCTCGACCCGTGGGCGCCTGGCGGGTATCTAGGTCGAAGCAGCGTCGATCATTCAGGAGCGTCCTCGTGCCATCACCCATTCTCGTCATCCATGGCGGTTGCGGCGCGATCACCCGCGCCGAGATGAGCGCAGCGCGCGAGGCCGGGTTTCGCGCCAGCCTGCGCGCGTCGCTCGAAGCGGGCTGGACGGTGCTGAGCGGTGGCGGCACCGCGCTCGATGCGGTGACGGCGTCAGTCGTGGTGATGGAGGACGACCCGAATTTCAATGCCGGCCATGGCGCGGCGTTCCACGAACAGGGCGGTCACGAGCTCGACGCCTCGATCATGGAGGGCACGCGCGGCCTGGCCGGCGCGGTGGCGGCGGCGCGGCGCATCCGCAACCCAGTGAAGGTGGTGGCCGAGCTGCTGCGCCGCGGCGCCGATCCGCTGATGCTCGCCGGCGAGGGCGCCGATCTCTGGGCCGAGGTGAACGGTTTCGCGATGGTCGAGAACGCGCATTTCTCGACAGGCTGGCGGCGCGACGCCCTGGCGCAGATCCAGTCGCGCGAGACGGCAGGCACGCTCGAAGCGGCGCCCGACGCCGACAAGCACGGCACGGTCGGCGCCGTCGCGCTCGATGGCGCGGGACATCTCGCCGCCGCGACGTCCACCGGCGGCTACACCGGCAAGAAGCTCGGGCGCGTCGGCGATTCACCGATCATCGGCGCCGGTACCTGGGCCGACGATGCGACCTGCGCGATCTCCGCCACCGGCAAGGGCGAGTTCTTCATCCGCAAGATGCTGGCGCATGAGATCCACGCCCGCATGCGCTGGGGCGGCCGCAGTCTTGCGCAAGCCTGCGACGAGATGGTGCATGGCGAACTCGATGGCTGGGCCGCGGGCGCCGGGCTGGTGGCCGTCGATCACGCCGGC
>JANNTF010000800.1:0-9534 GCA_031403455.1 Alphaproteobacteria bacterium
ACGCGGCATCGTCGAGCCCTGGGCGCGTGCGATCGAGCGTGAATCCAACGGCACGTTGAAGCTCGAGCTCATGACTTCGTCGGTCGGCAGACCGCCCGAGTATTTCGACTTCGTGGTCAATGGCGTGGTCGATATCGGCTACGGCGTCTCGGGTCATAATCCCGGGCGCTTCACGATGACGCAGATCATGGATCTGCCGTTCATGTCGCCCGATCCCTGGGCCGGCGCGGCGGCGGCGTGGCTGACCTACGAGCGCTACGGCGCGCGCTACAGCGAGCACAAGGGCGCCAAGGTGCTCGGTCTCTGGGTGCATACCGAGCCCTACATCTTCATGCGCGGCGAGCCGCTGAAGACGCTGGAGGATCTCAAGGGCAAGAAGATCCGCGTCGGCGGCAACGTCACCGGCCGGATCATTCAGGCGCTCGGCGGCGCGCCGCTCCAGCTGCCGCCGACCGAGGCGCAGCAGGCGATGGCGTCGGGCGTGGCCGACGGCATCACCTTCCCGCAGGAATCGATCGAGTTCTTCAAGATCACGCCGGTGATCAAGAGCGCGACGCGCTTTCCGGGCGGGCTCTACACCGACACGTTCTGGCTCGCGATCAACGAGGCGAAATGGAACGGTTTGAGCACCGAGCAGAAGCGCGCGTTCGAGAAGCATTCCGGACTCGCGGTGGCGCTGATGTCGGGCTGGGCCTGGACCAATGGCGACAATCTCGGGCGCGCGGCGCTGGACAAGAACGGGGTGCAGTTCGTCACACTCCCCGATGGCGAGCTCGAGAAGACGCGCTCGGCGCTCAAAGTGCTCGAACAGGAATGGCTGGCCGAGGCGAAGAAGCGCAATCTGCCGGGCGACGAGATGCTCGGCTACGCGCGCGCGATGGCGGAGCAATATCGCGCGGCGAAGCGCGTGAATATTCCGTGAAGGATGCGCCCGACAGCGCAACGCGACCCGATAGGAAGACCGAAGCCGGCGCGCCGCCGCGTGTCCCCGCGGTGCCGCTCGGCCGGTTCGGCCTCGTGCTGGAGACGATCGGCGCGGGAATGATCCTGGCGATGATGCTGGTGACCAGCATCGACGTGGTCGGGCGCTATTTCCTCGCGAAGCCGCTCTGGGGCGGGTTCGAGATGACGGAGATCCTGATGGGGCTGGTGGTGTTCGCCGGCATGCCGATCGCCACGGCGCGTCGCGAGCACATCACCATCGACCTGTTCGAGGCGTATCTGGGGCTGCGGGTTCGGAGCTGGCAGGCGTGCCTCGGCGACCTCGTTTGTGCGCTCATCGCCGCCGCGATCGCCTGGCGCATGTGGGTGCGCGGCCAGGCTCTGCTCGATGTCGGCGAGACGACGATGCAGCTGGGCGTGCCGCGTGGCCTCGTCGCATGCATCATGGCGGCATTGATGGCCGTCGCCGCCGGCGTCTTCGTGGCCGCTGCGTTGGTGGCGCTGCGCGCCGCGCAGCCTGGAGCGCGGGCGTGACGCCTTGGGCGGTGGCGTTGGCGGCGTTCGGCGCCCTGACGCTGTTGCTTCTGGTCGGCGTCCCGGTGGGTTTCGCGATGGTGCTGATCGGCACCGCCGGCATCGCGCTGGCGGTGTCGCCGATGGCGGCGCTATCGCTGCTCGGCCAGATCCCGGTCTCGAACACGATGAGCTACGAGCTCTCGGTCGTGCCGATGTTCATCCTCATGGGCAGTTTCATCGCGCGCTCCGGGATCGCCGCGGATCTCTATGCCGTCTGCAACGCGTTCGTCGGTCATCGTCGCGGCGGGCTCGCGGTCGCGACGATCCTGGCCTGCGGTGGCTTCGCGGCGGTCTGTGGGTCGGCGATCGCGACCGCGGCCACCTTCTCCAAGGTCGCCTACCCGTCGATGCTGCGCTACGGCTACGACCGCGGGCTCGCCAGCGCATCGATCTGCGCGGGGGGCACATTGGGGATCCTGATCCCGCCGTCGGTGATCATGGTGATCTACGGCATCATGACGGGGACCGACATCGCCAAGCTGTTCATCGCGGGTGTCGTGCCCGGTCTGCTGGCCATCTTCCTCTATGCCGCGACGATCCGTCTCATCGTCTGGCGGCGCCCCGCGGCGGGACCGGCGGGCGCGCGCGTGGCGTGGGTGGAGCGTGTGCGCCTGTTGAGCCGCGTCGGGCCGGTGGTCGCGCTCTTCGCGCTGATCATGGGCGGGCTGTATTTCGGCGTTTTCACCGCAACCGAGGCCGCCGGCGTCGGCGCGTTCGGTGCCTTCGTGTTCTCCGCCTTGCGCCGAACCATGGGATGGCGGGAGTTCCTCGCCTGCGCGGCCGAGACCGCGCGACTCTCGGCGTCGCTGTTCCTGATCCTGATCGGCGCGCTGCTGTTCTCGAACCTCATGAATTTCACGGGCCTGCCGCGGGCGCTGCAGGGATTCGTGATGTCGTTCGGTGTCGATCGCTACGTGGTGATCACCGCGATCTGCGCGCTCTACATCGCGCTCGGCACGTTCTTCGAGGAGCTGTCGATGATTCTCCTCACGGTGCCGATCTTCTTTCCGATCGTGATCGGGCTCGGCTTCGATCCGGTGTGGTTCGGCATCGTGATCGTGATGGTGGTGGAGCTCGGCCTGATCTCGCCGCCGGTCGGCATGAATCTGTTCGTCGTACAATCCACGCTCGAACTGCCGGCCGGGCTGCTGTTTCGCTGGATCACGCCGTTCGTGGCCGCCGACGTGATGCGGCTCGCACTGATCGTGGCGTTCCCGGCGATCGTCCTCTGGCTGCCCGCCTTGATGCAGTGAGTCGACGCCGTCAGCGCAGATGCGGCAGCACGAAGGCGGGGAGCGCGAACGCGGCGTGGTGGATGGCCGGCGTGTAGTAGCGGGTGCGCTTCAGCTTCGCCGCGGCGAAGCGCCGGGAGATCGTCGCCATCGGCGTATGACGCAGCTTCGGATTGTCCGATGCCCAGCCCAGCGCCATCAGCCCGCCGTAATAGGACGGCACGGCGGCCACGTAGAAGCCGACATCGACGAAGCTCTTCTTGCGCCGGCGATAGGTCATCGTCACCTCGTCGGCTTGCATGAACGGCACGCCGTTCTGGTTCACCAGCACGCCGCCCGGCGTGAGGCTGCGATGGCAGTTGCGGTAGAACGCTTCGGTGAACAGCACTTCGCCAGGACCGATCGGGTCGGTCGAGTCGACGATGATCACGTCGAAACGCGCCGCCGTCTCGGCGACGAATCTGGCGCCGTCCGCGATCACCAGATCGGTGCGCTTGTCCTTGAACGCCTTGGCGGGGATCGACGGCATGTACCGGAGGCACATGTCGATGACCGAGCGATCGAGCTCGACCATCGTCACGCGCTCGACGGTGTGGTGACGCAGCGTCTCGCGCAGGATCCCGCCATCGCCGCCACCGATGATCAGCACGCGCCGCGCCCGCCCGTGGGCGAGGATCGGCAGGTGCGTCAGCATCTCGTGATAGACGTACTCGTCGCGTTCGGTGACTTGGATGACGGAATCGAGCGCGAGCACGCGGCCATAGGTCGGCGTCTCGAAAATGATCAGATCCTGATGCGCCGTCCGCTCGCGGTAGAGCAGCTTCGTGATTTCGAAGCTCTGCCGGACGTGCGGATAGAGCCGCTCCTGGAACCAGTGACCGGGGCCGGCGCCGGTGGGCGCCGGCCGTACGGTCACGCCAGAACTCCGCGCTTCTGCTCGGAGATCTGCACCGTTTTGGGTTCGAACGCGCGCTTCAGGACGGGAATTGCGCGATAGGGATCCGCCACGCCGCACATGAACAGATCGAGTGCCGCGTAGCCGCGTTCCGGCCAGGTGTGGATGGAGATGTGGCTCTCCGCCAGCACCGCCACGCCCGAGAGCCCCGACCCGGGACCGAAATGATGCAGATGGATGTGCAGCAGCGTCGCGCCGGACACGTCGACGCATTCGCGCAGCGCCTGATCGGTGAGATCGAGATCGCCGAGATTTTCGGCGCCCCACAACTCGACGAGCAGATGCGTGCCGGCGAACTTGACGCCATTGCGTTCGATGAAATGGTCCTTCTGGACCACGTCGCCGGATTGTTGGTTAGCAGGAAAGGGAGGAGGAGAAGAGAGGGGCTCGGCAGGCACCAGAGCCGGGGAAACGCGTGCGATGTTCGTCTGAGACTTCAGAGACTCACCGCGTCGACCACCAGGGACCACGCCCAGCTTCGTAACTTTGCCCATCTCTAGTCCATCATCCTCCTAAAGTCGCCGCGAACGGCGACAACGGTTGCGCGTCGCGCTTTTTGGGACCAACCCCCCCCCGATGCAAGCGAAAATTTGCCGCAGTGCTCAGAATCACACGCGATGCATCGCGAGACAGAGTGTCAACCCGCGCGCGCGTTCATATTTCTGCGTCGTCGAGCGCGAGCATGCTCGAACTCGCGGCGGTTGCGGCGTGCACGAGCGACGGCGCCGCGCTCAACCAATGATCGGCGTAGAACCGCGCGCTGACGAGTTTCGAACGCAGGAAAGCTGCATTCTCCTTGCTGCGCGCGAGTGCGCGCAGCGCCACGGCCGCGGCCTTCGCCATCACGAAGCCGCCGGCGACCAGACCGAACAGACGAAGATACGGCGCCGCACCCGCGGCGGCGGCGCGTGGATCGTGCTTCTGGAGAGCAACGAGCTGCGTCGTCGCGTCGGCGAGTGCGGCGGCGCCGTGGCGCAGCTGCGCGCTGATCGTGGCGGCGTCGTCGCCGGGAAGCTGCGCGAGTTCGGCGACGAGGGTTTCGATGTCGGCGATGAAATGCGCCGCCGTATCGCCGTCGTCGCGGCCGAGCTTGCGGAACACCAGGTCATTGGCATGGATCCCGTTGGTGCCCTCGTAGATCGGCAGGATGCGCGCGTCGCGGTAATGCTGCGCGGCGCCGGTCTCCTCGATGAAGCCCATGCCGCCATGCACCTGCACGCCGAGGGAAGCGATCTCGACGGCGAGGTCGGTCGCCCACGCCTTCACGACCGGAATCAGGAGGTCGCACCGCAATTGATGCGCTGTGCGCGTCGCCTCGTCGGGATGACGCCGGGCGAGATCGAGCTCGACGGCCGTCAGATAGGTGAGGCCGCGCGCAGCCTCGGCGCCGGTGCGCATCAACATCAGCATCCGCCGGACATCAGGGTGACGGATGATGGCGACGGGCTCCGGCGCGCGCGATCCGAGCTCCCGGCTCTGCACCCGTGCGCGCGCGAAATCGCGGGCGCGCTGATACGCGCGCTCGGCGATCGCCACGCCCTGCAAGCCGACCGCCAGGCGCGCGTTGTTCATCATCGTGAACATGTATTCGAGCCCGCGATTCTCCTCGCCGATCAGATAGCCGGTCGCGCCGCCGCCATCGCCGAACGCCATCACGCAGGTCGGGGAAGCGTGGATCCCGAGCTTGTGCTCGAGCCCCACCACGCGCAGATCGTTCTGCGCGCCCAGGGTGCCGTCGGCATTGACGATGCGCTTCGGCACGATGAACAGGGAGATGCCGCGCGACCCCGGCGGCGCGGTGGGCGTCCGGGCCAGCACCATGTGAACGATGTTGTCGGTGAGATCGTGATCGCCATAGGTGATGAAGATCTTCTGGCCCGTGATCTTGTAGTGGTCGCCAGCGCGCACCGCGCGGGTCTTGAGCGCGCCGACATCGGACCCGGCCTGCGGCTCCGTCAGATTCATCGTGCCGGTCCACGTGCCGGCGATCATCTGCCGCAGGAAAATTCCCTTCTGGGCCACGCTGCCATGGGCGTGGAGCAACTCGATGGCGCCGGCCGTGAGCAACGGGCAGAGCGAGAAGGAGAGATCCGCGGATTGCCACATCTCGAACACCGCGGTCGACACGCCCCAGGGCAGGTCCTGCCCGCCATGCGCCGAATCGAACGCGAGGGTGTTCCACCCGTTCTCGACATAGGCGCGATAGGCATCGCGCCATCCCGGCGGCGTCCGCACGATTCCGTTCTCGAGCTTGGAGCCGATCTTATCGCCGCCGCGACTGAGCGGCGCGATCACCTCGCTGGCGAATTTGCCCGCCTCCTCGAAGATCTGCGTGACGGTCTGCGCTTCGATCGCGTCGCCGCCCGGCAGGTCGCGCAGCCGGCCGATCCCGGCCACGGCCTCGAGGGCGAACCTAATTTCGTCGATCGGCGGTGCGTAGCTCATCAGATCACTTTCCCTGGGTTCAACAGGTTCTTGGGATCGAGACTGTGCTTGATGCCGCGCATGACGGCGAGCGCCAGGGCGGGCTTGTAATGCGCCAGCTCGTCGCGCCGCAGCCGGCCGATGCCGTGCTCGGCCGAGATCGAGCCACCCATGTCGGCGACGATGTCATGGACCACGCGATTCATGCGCGCGATCTCGTTCTGGAACTGCTGCGAGTCGCCACCCTTCGGCGGCAGCAGGTTGAAGTGGATATTGCCGTCGCCGGCATGGCCGAAGGCAACGATGCGCGCGCCGGTAAGCGCGTTGCGGCAGGCCGCGATCGCGCGCTCGAGGAATTCCGGCACGCGGCTCACCGCCACCGCGACGTCGTGGCGGATGGGAACGCCTTCGTGCTTCTGCGCCTCGGCCATGTCCTCGCGGATCCGCCAGAAGGATTGGCGTTGCGCCCGGCTCTCGGCGAGGGCGGCGTCGATGATCAATCCATCCTCGAGCGCCGCTTCGAGAACCCGCTCGAGCGCCGCGCGCAGCCCGTCGCTGCCTTCGGCGCCGAACGCCTCCATCAGCACGTACCATTCGTGCCGTGCGGCGAGCGGGTCGACATTGCCTGGAACATTCGCGAAGACGAGATCGAGGATGTTGCGGTCGATCAGCTCGAAAGCCGTGATCGCATCGCCGGTGCCGGAGCGCGCCCGCGACAGCAACTCGATCGCCGCCGCCGGATCGCGCACCGCGATGAATGCGGTCTCGATGGCGCGCGGACGAGGAAAGAGTTTGAGCACCGCCGCCGTGATGATGCCGAGCGTGCCTTCCGCGCCGATGAACAGCTGCTTGAGATCGTACCCGGTATTGTCCTTGCGCAGACCGCTCAGCCCGTCCCAGATCTCGCCGTTGGGCAGCACCACCTCGAGCCCGAGCGCAAGATCGCGCGCCATGCCGTAGCGCAGGACCTGGATGCCGCCCGCATTGGTGGAGAGATTGCCGCCGATCTGGCAACTGCCTTCCGCGGCCAGGCTCAGCGGAAAGAACCGGTCAGAATCCTCGGCGGCCTTCTGGATGTTCTGCAGAATGCAGCCGGCCTCCACCGTCATCGTGAAGTCGAGCGGATCGATGCGCCGCACGCGATTCATGCGCTCGAGCGAGAGCAGGATGCAGCGATCCTGCGGGCGTGGCACCGAGCCGCCGACAAGGCCGGTATTGCCGCCCTGGGGAACGATGGCGATGCCGGCCTCGGCACAGGCCTTCACGACGCCGGCGACTTCGGCGGTGGAGGCGGGCCGCGCCACGAGGCCGGCCGGTCCGCGATAGAGCCCGCGCCAATCGACGAGATAGCGTGCCATCAATTCGGGCGTCTCGATCACGCCGCTGGCGCCGAGAATTTCGTGGAGCCGGGCGCGCGTGGTGGCTGGCAGGTCGACCGAGGCGTTGGTCATAGCGGGATATCCGGAACCGAGTTGGAGGAAAGCCGGGACGATGTTCCGGGCCGGCGCTTGCGGTTTCAACGGCAAAGTTCAGCGCGCGCCGGGCGGGGGCGCCAGCCAACGCCGCAGCCCTGGCTTGCCGCTCATCAGGCGCTCGATCCACGTGGCGAGCCGCGTGAAGCCACGACGGTAGAATTCGCGGCGCCGCTCCGTCAGCGCGCCGACCAGCACCGTCATCACGAACAGGACGAGGAGAATACCAACGCTGACCGCCGCTGTGATGCGTGACAGATCGACGAAGGGCTTCAGCGTCAGCAACAACGGCCCGTGCAGCATGTAGAGCGTGAAACTGTAGCCGGCGGCCCAGCGCACGGCGCGGGCGAAACCCGCGGGCCATGTCCAGCCACCGAGATGGAAGACGAGAATGTTGCCAGCGACGAGCAGCGCGAGGAGATAATCGGCCAGATACTGGCGCGCATTGCCGGGCTCGTGACCGACCACCGCACGGAAGAGTTCCGTCGAGATCTGCCACAGCGCCGTATCGACGCGCAGCGCCTCCAGCACGGCGTAGACGAGGATGCTGCCGATGAAGAGCGCGCCGGCGATGCTGGGCGTCAATCGCCACCGCTCGATGACGGCGCATAGCGCGACGCCCGTCAGCCACACCGGCCACAGCACCAAATGCTGCGGCCCGAGGATTGCGAAAATCATCAGCACGAGAATGATGCGCCGGGCGCCGCGATAGAAGATCAGCACCGCGAAGATCGCGTAGTACCAGGCCTCATAGGCGAGCGACCAGTATTGCGGGATGCTCGGCGGCACCTCGCGCCAGGCCCATGTCTCGCCCATGAAGGCGAGATGGAAGGGGATGTAGAGCCAGGGCTTGGCCAGCGTGTAATGGCCGGCGTAGGCCTGCGGATCGAACCAGGCGCCGATGGCGTCGACCAGGAAGGTGCCGATCAGGATCGGCAGCACGACCGAGTAGAGCCGCGATGCACGATCGACGGCATAGCCGCGCAACCCGCTCCGCTTGCGCGCCTGGGTATGCGCAATCACGAAGCCGGAGAGCACGAAGAAGATGATCACCGCATCGTGGCCCTCGCGCGGAAGGAACGCAGCCAGAGAAGCCGGCGCGAAGCCCCAGCTGTTGAAATGCGACACCGCCACCCACAGCGCCGCCACCACGCGCAGCAGGTCGAGATACGTCGAGAGCGCGATGGGCAATTCGCGCGCGGATGCGGTGATGCGATCGCTCATCGCGTCATCGGCGCGGCGCGGCGGCGCGCATCAGGCGGTCATTGATCGCGAGACCGAGGCCACGCCGCGGGATCGGCGCGACGGCGATCACGCGGGCGCGTTTGGCATCGAGCGCGCGGAGCATGGCGAAGAGATTGGCGGCGGCCTCGTCGAGATCGCGCGTCGGGCTGAGATCCAGCACCGGGCCGGCCGCGCCGCGCGGCGGCTTGCCGAAGGCGAGGAATGCTTCGCCCGCGCGGGGCTCGGCGGCGTTGAGGCGAACCGACGCGCGCGGCGCGTAGTGGCTGGCCATCTGCCCGGGTGAATGCCGCGCGACGTCGCCCTTGGGGCTGCGCGCCGCGATGAGGGTCTCTCCCAGCACGGCCTCGATCGCGCTCCGGTCGATGCCGCCGGGGCGAAGCAGGCGCGCGCGTTGGCGCGTCAGGTCGACGACCGTCGACTCGACGCCGACCCGGCATGGGCCGCCATCGAGGATGGTCGCGACGCGGCGTCCGAGTTCGGCTCGCACATGCGCGGTGTCGGTGGGGCTGACGCGACCGGCGCGATTGGCGCTCGGCGCCACGATCGGAATGCCCGCTGCGCGCAGCAGAGCCTGCGCCACCGGGTGGTCGGGAACGCGCACGGCCAGCGTGTCGAGGCCGGCGGAGGCGAGCCAGGACACGGCGCAGTCCGCGCGGCGCGGCAGGATCAGCGTGAGCGGGCCGGGCCA
>JANNTF010000801.1:0-2806 GCA_031403455.1 Alphaproteobacteria bacterium
ACCCATGGCTGAGCAGAAGTCCGGGTTCTACGCGAACCCGATCGTCAAGTGGATCGAGCATCGCCTGCCGGTGTTCTCGACCGTCGACCACATGGTCGGCTCGCAGTTCCCGGTGCCGCGAAACCTCTCCTACATGTGGAATTTCGGCTCGCTCGCCGGCTTCACGCTGGTGGTGATGATCGTGACCGGCGTGTTCCTCGCGATGAACTACACGCCGCACGTCGACCACGCGTTCAACTCGGTCGAGCGCATCCGGCGCGACGTGAATTTCGGCTGGCTGATCCAGTACGTCCACATGAATGGCGGCTCGATGTTCTTCATCGTGGTCTACGTTCACATCTTCCGCGGGCTCTACTACGGATCCTACAAGCCGCCGCGCGAGATCCTCTGGTGGCTCGGCGTCATCATCCTGCTCCTGATGATGGCCACCGCCTTCATGGGCTATGTCCTCCCCTGGGGGCAGATGAGCTTCTGGGGCGCGACCGTCATCACCAATCTGTTTTCCGCGATCCCCTTGGTGGGCGAGAAGATCGTGACCCTGCTGTGGGGCGGCTTCTCGGTCGACAACCCGACTCTCAACCGCTTCTTCTCCCTCCACTTCCTGCTGCCCTTCGTGATCGCGGGCGTGGTGGTGCTGCACCTCTGGGCCCTGCACATGCACGGCTCCAACAATCCGCTCGGCATCGACGCCAAGGGCCCGCAGGACAAGATCCCGTTCCATCCCTACTACACGATCAAGGATGCGTTCGGCCTTGCCGTGTTCATGATCTTCTTCGCGTTCTTCGTGTTCTTCGCACCGGATTTCTTCGGCGAACCGGATAATTACATCCCCGCCAATCCGCTGGTGACGCCGGCGCATATCGTGCCCGAATGGTACTTCCTGCCGTATTACGCGGTGCTGCGGTCCTTCACCTTCGACATCCTGTTCATCGAGGCGAAGCTCGCCGGCGTGCTGGCGATGTTCGGATCGATCCTGATCCTGTTCGTGCTGCCATGGCTCGACACCAGCCGCGTCCGCTCGGGTCGGTTCCGCCCGATCTTCAGGATCTTCTTCGTGCTGTTCATCCTGGCCTGCATCGGTCTTGGCTATGCAGGGTCGCAGCCGGCCGAAGGCTGGGTGCTGCGCGTCGGGCAGGTCTCCACGCTTTGGTACTTCATGCACTTCCTAGTGATCTTGCCGATGCTCGGATGGTTCGAACGGCCCAAGCCGCTGCCGATCTCGATCAGCCAAGCGGTGCTGGGCGGCGGTCGTATGGCCGGCGCCGCCGCGGCCAAGCCGATGGAGAAAGCCTGATGCGGATCCGTTCGCTCCTTGTTGCTGGCGCAGTGTCGCTGGGCATTGTCGGATCGGCCATCGCCGCGGGAGCGCCGACGCCGCCTGCGCAGAAATGGTCCTTTCAAGGCGTGTTCGGGACGTATGACCGGGCGGCCTTGCAGCGTGGATTCCAGGTCTACAAGGAAGTCTGCTCGGCGTGTCATGCGATGAGCCAGCTGCGCTTTCGCGATCTCGGCGGCGGGCCGGGCGGCGCGCATGGTCCGTTGGTCGGGCTCGGCTTTACCGAGGACGAAGTGAAGGCAATCGCGGCCGACTACAAAGTCATGGATGGGCCCAACGACCAGGGCGAGATGTTCGAGCGCACCGCGCGACCGGCCGATCGTTTCAAGTCGCCGTTTCCGAACGAGCAAGCGTCCCGCGCCGCGAACAACGGCGCCTATCCGCTCGACCTTTCGCTGATCATCGATGCACGCAAGGACGGCGCGAACTACGTCTACGGGCTGATGATCGGCTACAAGGATGCGCCGGCCAGTATGCAGATGGCCGATGGCATGTATTACAACGAGTGGTTCGCCGGCCATCAGATCGCGATGGTGCAGCCGCTCAATGACGGCCAGATCACTTATGCGGATGGCACGATCGCTTCGGTTCCGCAGATGGCAACCGACTTGGTGACATTTCTCGCCTGGGCATCCGAGCCGAATATGGAGCACCGCAAGGCGCTGGGCGTGAAGGTGATCCTGTTTCTCCTCGTGTTTTCCGGCATCCTCTACGCGGTCAAGCGCAAGGTCTGGGCCGATCTCCACTGACGCGGCAGGGCATATCGCCTAGGTCGCGACTTCCGGATCGAGCGTGAAGAGTTCCTGCGGGCGGGAGACACCGCGCAGCGCGTAGCGGCCGACCGAGATCAGACGCGCGCGCGCGTCGCCGGCATTGGCGGCGAAATCGGCCGACACCAGCACCTCCTGGTCGAGGGAGCGGCACATCGCGACGACGCGGCTGGTCTCATTGACCGCCGGCCCGACCGCCGTGAAGTCGAGGCGATCGGCGCTGCCGATATTGCCGAAGAACACTTCGCCGAGATGAAGCCCGAGATAGACGCTCGTCACCGGCGCGCTGCGCGCGGCGCGGCGCTCGTTGACCGCGGCCACCCGTCGCCGGGCTTCGAGGACGGCAGCCAGCGCGCGGCGGCAGGATTCTTCATTGGACGGGCTGCGAAACAGGGCGAGCACGCCATCCCCGATGAATTTCAGCACCTCGCCCTTCATCGCCTGGATCGCGTCGACGACCGCCTCGGCATAGTCGTTGAGCATCGGGATGATGATGTCCGGCGCATTGGTATCGGTGATTCGCGTGTAGCTGGCGAGGTCGGAAAACCACACCACCGCCTCGATGCGCTCGGCCTTGCCGCGATCGATCTCACCAGCGAGGACGCGCCGCCCGATCTCGCGGCCGAGATAGGTCTCCGCCAGATTGCGGGCGATCTGGCCATACGATGCCGCCTTCACGGCGACCGCGAGGGTCGGGATC
>JANNTF010000802.1:0-13977 GCA_031403455.1 Alphaproteobacteria bacterium
TCTCGATCACGGTGAGATGCGGGAACAGGTTGAATTGCTGGAACACCATGCCGACCTCGCTGCGCACAGCATCGATGTCCTTCACCGACTCGGTCAGCTCGATCCCGCCGACGGTGATGCGCCCGCCGTCATGCTCCTCGAGCCGGTTGATGCAGCGGATCATCGTCGACTTGCCCGATCCCGACGGGCCGCAGACCACGACCTTCTGGCCCTTGCGGATCGTGAGGTCGACGCCGCGTAGCGCCTGAAAGCCGCCGAAGGATTTGCTGACTTTCTCGAGCACGATGACCGCGTCCGAACCGCTCGCCGACATGGGTTGCCTCACTTCTTGAGATGGCGGCCGAAGCGATGCTCGGCGAATCGCACGCCCTGCTGGATCACCCAGGTCAGCGCCAGATAGACCAGCGCCGCCGAAATGAAGATCTCGTAAGGCGCGAAGGTCCGCGACACGATGGTGCGCGCGACGCCGGTGATGTCATACATCGTGATCATGCTGACCAGCGCGGTGCCCTTGAGCAGGGAGATCATCTCGTTGCCATAGGCCGGGATCGACAGACGCACCGCGATCGGCATCGTGATGTGCATGAAGCGATGATAGGCGGTGAGTCCAAGCGCCCGCGCCGCCTCGAGCAGGCCGCGATCGACACCCTGAATGCCGCCGCGCAGGATCTCGGCGGTGTAGGCGGCGACGTTGAGCGTGAAGGCGATGATCGCGCACCAGAACGGCTCGCGCAGAACGGGCCACAGAAAGCTCTCGCGTACCGCTTCGAACTGCGCCAACCCGTAATAGACGAGCGCGACCTGCACCAGCAGCGGCGTGCCGCGGAAGACGTAGATGTACAGGAGCGCCGGCCAGGACAGCAGGGCGTTGGGACTGACGCGCATCAGCGCGAGGAGCACGGACAGCGCCGTCCCGAGCGCCAGCGACAGGAGATGGAGCCGGACGGTCAGCTCCATGCCCTCCAGGATCTGCGGCAGACTCCCGAAGACGAGCGCGAGATCGAAGTTCATCGCGATCGCACCAGATGCCGGCCCAGGCGCCGCTCGAGTGTCCCGACGGCGAGGATGATGGCGGAAACGAAGGCGAGGTAGAACACCGCCACGACCAGGTACATCGTGAACGGCTTGTTCGTCATCGTCATGCCGCGCTCGGCCACGTACATGATCTCCTCGAGGCCGATCACGGAGAGCAGCGCCGTGTCCTTGACGATCGAGATCATGTGATTGCCGAAAGTGGGCAGCGCGAGGCGCCACATCTGCGGCAAGCGGACATAGAAGAATGTCTGCGATGACGAGAGTCCGAGTGCGCGCGCCGCCTCGACCTGGCCGCGATCGACGCCGAGAAAGGCGCCGCGAAAGGTTTCCGTGGCATAGGCGCCCACGATCAGGCTGATCGCGAAGGCGCCGGCCCAGAAGGGCGGGATCTGGATGAACTTGACGCTCGGATCGATCCACTTGCCGAGCTTGGTCAGCGTGATGGCGGAACCGAAATAGATGATCAGCAGAACGAGAAGCTCGGGCGTGCCGCGAAACACCGTCGTATAGCCCTGGGCGATCGCCGCGGCGACGCGATTGCCCGAGAGTTTCGCCGCCGCGCCCAGCAGCCCCCAGACGATCGTGAGCACGAGCGCCACGGCGGCGACGCCGAAGACGACGAGCGCACCCCAGAAGAACTGGCCGAGCCAGGGGAGAACGACAGCCATGGAACGAGGACGCCGAGCCGACGCCCGGAGCTGCGTCGCTCCGGGCGTCGGCGGCGCGCGATCTCGCTCAGTTCACCGGATAGATGGCGAACGGGAAGTAGAGCTTGCTGAACTTGTCCAGCGTGCCGTCCTTCTTCATGTCGATGATCGCCGCATCGATGCGCTTGAGCAGCGCCTCGTTGCCCTTGCGCAGGCCGATGCCTGCGCCGGTGCCGAAATATTTCTCGTCGGTGATCTGCGGCCCCACGACCTCGAAGCCCGCGCCGTCCGGCTTGCTGAGGAATTCGATATAGGTCTTCATCGGATTGGTCATGATCGCGTCGAGGCGACCCGATTTGATCTCGAGATACATCTGCTCGACCGTCTCGTAGCGCACGACCGTCGCCTCCGGCACGATCGCCTGGAACCAGCTGTCATAGGTCGTGCCGCGCTGCAGCCCGACCCGCACGCCCTTGAAGTTGGCCTTGATGACCTCGTTCTTGGCGTCGAAGAGCTGCAGCTTCTTCGCCTTCGGCGCGACGAACTGGCCGATCGACAGGCGATAGGCCTCGGAGAAGTCGATGCGCTCCTTGCGCTGCGGCGTGATCGACAGCGAGGCGGCGATCAGGTCGAACTGGCCGGCCAGCAAAGCCGGGACCAAGCCGTCGAATTTGAGGCAGGAATATTCCGCCTTGGCGCCGAGCCGCTTGACGATCTCGTTGGCGACGTCGATGTCGTAGCCCTTCAACACGCCGTCGGAGTCACGGTAGTTGAAGGGGAAATAGGTGCACTCCGAACCCACCGTCAGGCGCTCCTGCGCCGAGACCCGCGCGTCGAAACCGAAAATCGCCAGGGCCGTCATCGCGGCAGCAAGGATCTTGAACTTCATCGCCTTCCCCTCCTTGTTCATTTTCGGCGGTTGCCGTCGAGCGCTTTTTGCACTCGGAGCGCATGAACCCCGCCTATCGCGACCATAGGCACATCGCATCGTGCAGAGAAGCGCGAAGCTGCCGGGCGAAAACGATCCGAGGCGACATCGGCTTCGCACAAGCCAGGGATTGGTATTACTCTTGCGTTGACTGCGAGGCCACGGATCGCGTTGGCCGCAGGAATCGGAGGAATGGCGATGAGTTCAGGCCGGATCGGACGACGGGGCGTGGTGGCGGGCATGACGGCGGGCGCGGCGCTGCCATTGCACCGCGCGGCCGCCCAGACCGCTGCACCGGGCGGCGCAGTCACCGCTTCGATCCTGGGCAATCTGCCGAATATCCATCCCTGGCATGTCGCCAACATCGAGACCGGCGCCGCCAATCTGCTGGTCTATTCGAACCTGCTGCGCGTCGCGCCGGACGGCTCGCTGGTGCCCGACGCCGCGACCGAGCTGCCGAAGATCACGGAGAACGGCACCGTCTACACGTTCCAGCTGCGCAGCGACGTGCGCTTCCACAACGGCGACAAGATGACGGCGGACGACGTCGTCTATTCCTACGAGCGCTATCTCGCGACCGCGCGGCGGCGACAGAATCTCGGGCGCTTCATCAAGGCCGTGACGCGTCAGGACGAGCACGTCGTGCGCGTCGAGCTGCACCGCCCCTTCGCGGGATGGCTCAAGCTGCTCGGCTACGAGGCCGCGATCGTGCGCAAGGGATCGGACGTGGTGAACGAAGCCGCCACCGGCGAGAATCTCTATCGCGGCAGCCGCGCCGCCGGCTCCGGTCCGTTCATCCCGAAATCCTTTCAGGCCGATGTCGCCGCCGAGTTCGAGGCCAATCCCGACTACTACGGCGTCAAGCCGCGCACCGGATCGGTCAAGCTCCTGCGCATCCCCGATGCCGCGACCCAGCTCGCCAATCTGCGCGCCGGTTCGGTCGACATCATCTCCAACTGCCCGCCCAAGGATTTCGTGGCCACCAGCAAGATGCCCGGGTTCAAGGGCGCGACGCGGCCTTCGGCCGGCGCGTTCTACAGTCCGCTCAACCGCACCAAGCCGCCCTTCGACAACGTCCATCTGCGCAAGGCCGTCTCCTGCGGCATCGATCGAAAATTCATCTGCGAGGACATCTACTACGGCCTCGTCACGCCGAGCGCCCTGCCGGCCGCGCCCACCGAGTATTGGTACGACGCCGCGCTGGCGAAGGAGCTCGACTACGATCCCGATCGCGCGAAATTCCATCTGCGTCAGGCCGGCATGCCTGGCGGATTCACCTTCGAGGCGACCATCCCCGTGCCGAGCGCCTATATCGAGGCGCGCGAGGCGGCCGTCGTGATGCAGGCGAGCCTGGCCGAGATCGGGATCAAGATGAATATCCGCCAGACCGATTTCATCAGCATGTATCGCAACGCGCAGAACGGCGACTGGACGTCGTTCCCGCACCCATCGATGCAGTCCTCGATCGAGGATTATCTGATCTTCAATTCCTTCCACAAGGACGGCGCCCAAAACACTTGGGGCAAGCACTACAGCACCGACTACGACGCCGCCGTGGAGGAATCGTTCCAGTTCGTCGAGCCGGAGAAGAAGCTGCCGGCGTTGCGCAAGGTGCTGAAATATCTCGTCGACGATTGCACGGCGCTGTGGATCGGACGGCTCAACGTCTATCACCTCTGGCGCGCGGATGTTTCGGGGTTCGAGCCGCGCTATTCCTATTTCATGGATCTGACGCAGGCGCGACGCGGCTGATCCGGCGGCGCGCGGCAAGCTCATGCTCGGCTTCCTGACGCGCCGCGCGGCGACGCTCGCGATCGTCCTGCTCGGCGCGAGCATGGTGATCTTCCTGATCATGCGCGCGTTGCCGGGCGATCCGGCGATCGGGATGCTGACCGTCAACGCCTCGCCCGAGATGATCCGCGAGCTGCGCGCGCAGCTCGGCCTGGAGCGGCCGCTGCACGAGCAATATCTGCGCTGGATCGGCGCCGCGCTCACCGGCGATCTCGGCCGCTCCTTCTTCTTCTCCGCCGATGTGCTGTCGCTGATCGTGGAGCGCTTTCCCGTCACACTCCATCTCGCCGCCATGAGTCTGGTGATCGCGCTGCTCATCGCCGTGCCCGCGGGCGTGCTGGCCGCGACCCACAAGGGCCATTTCGTCGATCATCTCTGCCGCGTGATCGCGTTGATCGGCGTCTCGATTCCGGTGTTCTGGCAGGGCCTGCTCATGATCCTGCTCTTCGCGGTCATCCTCGGCTGGCTGCCGCCAGGCGGCTACGTGCCGCCCTCGGCTGGGCTGGTCACCTCGACCGCGCATATCCTCATGCCGTCGATCGCGCTCGGCACGGCCTATGCCGCGACGATCACACGCATGCTGCGCGCCTCGATGCTCGATGTGCTGGGTCGCGACTACATCACCGTCGCGCGCGCGCTGGGCGTGCCGGAACGCGCGGTGATCTGGAACGACGCGCTGCGCAACGCGCTGATCCCGACCTTGACCGCCGCCGGCTTCTCCTTCGGCTATCTGCTCGCGGGCGCGGTGCTGACCGAGGTGATCTTCAACCTGCCGGGCATGGGGCGGCTGCTGTTCGAGAGCATCCTGTCGCGCGATTATCCGCTGGTGCAGGGCGTCGTCCTGCTCAATGTCTGCGTCTTCGTACTGATCAACCTGATCATGGACGCGCTTTACGCTCTTCTCGATCCACGCGTGCGCGAGGCCGCTTGAGCGCGCCCGCAACCCTCGCGGCGATCGATCCGGGCGCCGGCCGGCGGCGGCGTCTGGGTCGCGTCCTGCTGCGCGACCCGCTCGCGCTCATCGCCTTCCTCTTCGTTCTGCTGCTGGTCGCGATCGCGATCCTCCCCGAATTCTTCGCGTCGCTGTCGCCGATCCGCCCGAGCCGCAATCGGCTGCAGGAGCCGAGCCTCACCTATCTGATGGGCACCGATCAGTTCGGCCGCGATATCTGGGCGCGCTGCGTCTACGCCACGCGCGTCTCGCTGAGCGTCGGGCTCACCACGGTCGCCATCGCGCTGCTCCTCGGCGTGCCGCTCGGCGCCATCGCGGGTTTCCGCAGTCCCTCGGCGATCGACGCGGCGATCATGCGCGTGATGGACATCCTGATGGCGTTTCCGCCGGTGATCCTGGCGATTGCCGTCGTCGCCGCGCTCGGCACCCATGACAGCGAGTTCGGCCCGATCACGATTCCCCATGTGACCAAGCTCATGCTGGTGATCGGGCTGCTCAACGTGCCCAAGGTCGCACGCATCGTGCGCGCCGCCGTGCTGGTCGAGCGCAACGAGCAATACGTGCTCGCGGAGCGCGCGATCGGCGCATCGGAGCTGCGCATCGTCTTCCGCGACATCCTGCGCAACTGCATCTCGCCGGTCGTCGTCTACGCGACCTTGCTGGTGGCGACGGCGATCCTGTCGGAGGCCGCGTTGTCCTTCCTCGGCTTGGGCATCCAGCCGCCGCAGCCGTCCTGGGGAGGCATGCTCGCCGATAGCCGGACCTATGTGATGTCAGGGCAGTGGTGGCTCACGGTATTCCCTGGCCTGCTGATCTTCCTCACGGTCTGCGCCTTCAATCTCGCCGGCGATCTGCTGCGCGACCTGCTCGATCCGGCGCAGATCACCGGCCGCGGCGACGCCTGACCCGTGACCACAGCGCTGCTCTCCGTTCGCGGCCTGGTGACGCGCTTCCGTACCGAGGCGGGCGAGATCTTTCCCTCGCGCGAGATCGATCTCGACATCGCGATCGGCGAGGTCGTCGGCCTGGTGGGCGAGAGCGGCTCCGGCAAGAGCGTGACGGCGCGCGCGATGGTGCGGCTGCTCGAGCCGCCAAGCGCGATCCGCTCGGGCAAGCTGCTCTATCGCGGCGAGGATTTGCGCGCACTGGCGCCTGACGCGTTGCGGGCGTTGCGCGCCAATGAAATCTCGATCGTGGTGCAGGATCCCGCCGCGGCGCTCAATCCCGTGATGAGCGTCGGCGCGCAGATCATGCGCATCCACGAGCTGCAGCGCGGCAGCGCGGCGGCAGATTCGCGCGCGGCGGCGATCGCGCTGCTCACGCGGCTGCGCATCGCGGAGCCGGAAGCGCGGCTCGCCGCCTATCCGCATCAGCTCTCCGGCGGCATGAAGCAGCGCATCCTGATCGCGATGGCGCTGATCTGCCGCCCGAGCCTGCTGATCGCCGATGAACCAACCACCGCGCTCGACGTCACCGTGGAAGCCGAGATCCTGACATTGCTCGCCGAGCTGCGGCGCGATCTCGGCATGGCGATGCTGCTGATCTCGCACAACCTCTCGGTCATCGCCCGACTCTGCGATCGCGTCGCGGTGATGTATGCCGGACGGATCATCGAGCAGGGGCCGACCGCCGTCGTGCTCGCGCAGCCGCGCCACCCCTATACGCGGGCTTTGCTTGGCTCGGTGCCGAGCGGCACCAAGCAAGACGGCAAGCTGCCGGCGATTCCGGGCGAGCCGCCCGATCTCGCGCGACTGCCGCCGGGTTGCGCCTTCGCGCCGCGCTGTCCGGACGCCGTCGAGTCGTGCACGGCGCCGCAGCCCTTGCGCGCGCTCGGCGCGGGCCGTCACGCCGCATGTTGGCGCGCAGAGGCGTCGCCATGATGCGACTCCCCGCCCTGCTGGCGCTGGACGGCGTGAGCAAGCGCTACAAGACGCGCAGCTCCGGCTTCGCGCCATGGAAACGCACGGCGCCGATGATCCATGCCGTCACGGATGTGACGCTCGCCATCGCGCGCGGCGAGATCGTCGGCCTGGTGGGCGAGAGCGGTTCGGGCAAGTCAACGCTTGGTCGCCTCGCTCTGCTGTTGGAACCACCAAGCGCGGGCGGCGTGTCGTTCGATGGTCAGGCGCTGGTCGGCGGCGGCAAGACGGAGCTGCACGCATTCCGCCGCCGCGCGCAGATGGTGTTTCAGGATCCGCAATCCTCGCTCAACCGCTCGCTGACGATCGGACAGATCCTCGCCAGTCCGCTGGCGGTGCACCTGCCGCAGATCGGCCGCACGCAGCGCCACGCCAGGATCGTCGAGCTGCTCGAGATGGTGGGCTTGCGCGGCGACATGACCGGCCGCTATCCGCATGAGCTGTCCGGCGGGCAGCGCCAGCGCGTCGGCATCGCGCGCGCCTTGGCGATCGAGCCGTCGCTGATCGTGCTCGACGAGCCGACCTCCGCGCTCGACGTCTCGATCCAGGCGCAGATCGTGAACCTGCTGCTCACGCTCAAGGAGCGTCTCGATCTCACCTATCTCTTCATCAGCCATGATCTGCGTCTGGTGCGCTATCTCTGCGACCGCATCGCCGTGATGTATCTCGGCCGCATCGTGGAGATCGGGCCGGCAGCGGCGCTGTGGTCGGCGCCGCGCCATCCCTATACGCGCGCGTTGCTCGCGGCCGTCGCCGACCAGACGCGCGCGGGCGAATCATCCTCGGAGCTGATCGGCGGCGAGATGCCCAGCCCGATCAATCCGCCCCCCGGCTGCGCCTTCCACCCGCGTTGTCCCGTCGCGGGCCCGCGCTGCCGAACGGAGCAGCCTGTCTTGCGCGTTACCGATGGCGTCGCGGCCGCCTGCCATCTGCATGACGGTGGCGTGGCATGACGAGGCGCCGAACACGCACGGATCGAGATGGTCGAAAGCGGATGAACGGCGGCAAAATGCCGCCTTTGGCGAGGGTGAACCGCACATGATCGAACGCGATGTAGCCGTGACGACCAGGCACGGCGTGATGCCGAGCTTCGCCGTATGTCCCGATGGGCCCGGAGCGTTTCCCGGGATCATCCTCTACATGGACGCGCCGGGCATCCGCGAAGAGCTCCGCAACATGGCCCGCCGGATCGCCCGGCAAGGCTATTTCTGCCTGCTGCCCGATCTCTACTACCGGCTCGGCACGGTCCGCTTCGATCTCCCGCGACGCGACGATGGCATGTCGGCGGTGATCCGCGCGGCGATGATGCATCTGACCAATGCGCTCGTGATGGACGATACGGCGGCGATGCTCGCCTTCCTCGACGCGCAGGATAAAGCCAGGCCGGGACCGATCGGTTGCGTCGGACATTGCATGAGCGGCCGCTTCATCACCGCAGCCGCCGCCAAATTCGCGCACCGCTTCGCCGCCTCGGCGTCGCTCTACGGCGTCGGCATCGTCACCGACAAGGACGACTCGCCGCATCTCGGACTCGGCCAGGTCACCGGCGAGCTCTATTACGGCTTCGCCGAGACGGACATTGCGGCGCCGCCCGAGATGATCGCGGCGCTGCGGGTCGCGCTCGACAAGGCCGGCACGCGCTACGGGCTCGACATCTATCCCGGCTCGCTGCACGGCTACTGCTTCGCCGAGCGCCAAGCCTATCATCCGATCGCCGCCGAGCAGAGCTGGAGCAAGGTCTTCGCGCTCTGGGATCGTGCGCTGAAACCGGGCCGATGACCGGCGCGCGAGACGACGGCATCAAGGCGATGCGCCTGATCATCGGCGGCAAATGGTCCTCGACCTGGACGATGCGCGGCTGGCTCGCGTGCAAGCTCTCGGGGCTGGAGTTCGAGGCGGAGACGCTGTTTCTCAGCCGGCCCGAGAGCAAGGCCAGGCTCGCCGAGATCTCGCCGACCGGGCTGATCCCCGTCTTGATCCATGACGGCTTCGTGCTGACCGATACGATGGCGATCGCGGAGTATCTCTGGGAGATCGCGCCTGGCTGCGCGATCTGGCCTGGGGATCGCCGAGCGCGAGCCACGGCGCGAGCCGCCGCGGCCGAGATGCACGCGTCGTTCGTCGAGCTGCGCGCCGCCTTGCCGATGAACCTGATCAAAAGCTGGCCGATCGCCAACGGCCTGCCCTCGAACATCAAATTCATCAATCGCCCCGGCGTGCCCGCGCAGATCGCGCGCGTGCAGGCGGCGTGGCGCAGCTGTCGCGCGAGCTGGGGCGCCGGCGGCCCGTTTCTGTTCGGCCGCGACTTCAACTTCGCCGACGCGATGTACGCGCCGATGGCGAGCCGCTTCCGCACCTACGCGGTCACGCTCGAACCGGATGCGCAAGCCTATGCCGACGCGGTGCTCGCGCATCCGCTCGTCGCGGAATGGATCGCCGGCGCCGCGGCCCAGGCGCATGAGATCGGCTGGGACGTCTGCGTCGCGTATCCGTAGTCTGAAACCAGAAAATCGATCCAGCGCGGGTTTGCTCGGGCGCGAGTGTTCAGTCGAGGGGCGTGAGACATGCAGCGGAAAATCGATCCAGCGTCGAATACCAATCGCGCGTGTCCCCATGCGACCCTTACCGATATTCGACGCCGATATTCGACGCTGGATCGATTTTAGGATTTTGGCGACGGCGCTTGGATCAAGCCTTCGGCTGCGGACGCCAGACCTCGCCGAAGATGCGCACCCAGTTGGCGCCCATCACCTTGCGGATGCGCGTCTGCGTCCAGCCCCGCCGTTCCATCGCGCCGGTGAGATTGGGGAATTGCTGGATGGTGCCGAACCCCTCGGGGAAAGTGACGCTCGCGAGCCGCGGCAGCAGCATGCGGCCGGTGCCCTTGTCGCGCGTGTAGTAGTCGAATTCGTTCGGGCCCTGGCCTTGCGTGAAATCCGTGCCGATGCCGACCTGGTCCTCGCCGGCGATCCGGATCACGTGCTCGATGGCGTCGAGATAATCATCGAGGGTCGACTCGTTGCCGCGCGGCATGAAGGGCGGGAACATCGTCACGCCGATCATGCCACCGCGCTCGGCGATGAAGCGCAGCTCCTCGTCGGTCTTGTTGCGGCCGTGCTCCTTGAGCGCCCTCGGCGCGCAATGCGTGTAGGCGACCGGCAGCTTCGAGGCGAGGATCGCGTCGCGCGACGTCTGCGTGCCGACATGGCTGAGATCGACGAGGATGCCGACCCGGTTGAGCTCGGCGATCAGGTCATGGCCGAAATCGGTGAGGCCGCCATCGCGACCCTCGAGACAGCCCGACCCGGCCATGTTGGCGGTGTGGTAGGTCAGCTGCACCACGCGCAATCCGAGTTCGTGGAATACCTCGACGAAGGGCAGGTATTCCGCGAAGCCGGTCGAGTTCTGCCAGCCCAGGATGATTCCCGTGCGCCGCTCGCGCTTGGCCGCCGCGATGTCCGCGACGTCGCGCACCTGCCGGATCAACGCGGCGTGTTCGCGGAACCATCCCTTCCAGGTCGCGATCGCGCGCATCGCCTCGTCGAACCCGCCCCAGATGCCGCAGGTACAATTGGCCGCCGTCAGACCGCCGTCCCGCATCGCCGTGAAGATGTCCGGACCCCATTTCGAAACGATCAGCCCGTCGATGATCGTCGCGTCCTCGTGAAGACCCATCGCCTTGTCTGTCATGTCCCGCCCCTCATGCCCAAGAAACCGCATCCAGGGTAGAATTTCGGAAAATCGATCCAGCGTCGAATACCAATCGCGCGTGTCCCCATGCGACCCTTACCGATATTCGACGCTGGATCGATTTTAGGATTTTGGGGGGAAGCACCATGGCATTGCGAGCATTGGTCGTCGGCGCCGGCTCGGCGGGCGAAGGGCATAGCGCGGCGCTGCAGCAGGCCGGCGTCGAGGTGGTGGCGATCGCCAGCCGGACCGATTCCGTCGTGCGGCAGGTCGCGGCGCGGCTGGGCATCGCCGTCGCCAGCACGGATTGGCGGGCGACGCTGGCCGAGCTGAAGCCGGACATCGTCGCGGTGGCGACGCCGGGCGACAGCCATGCGGAGATCATCAACGCGGCGCTGGCGGGTCGCGCGCATCTCTACGTCGACAAGCCCTTCGCGCCGACCGCCGCGGAAGCGCGGCGGTTGTGGCGGGCGGTGCAGGCGGCCGGCGTGCGCAGCGCCTATGCGGCGACGTCGAACTATCAGCCCTCGGCGTTGCTGGCGCGCGCGTTGATCGCGGAAGGCGAGATCGGCGAATTGCTCGAGGCGGAATTCGTCTCGCATTACCACTGGCACGAGCGGCTGCCCTGGGGCTGGCCGCATCGACTCGCCGATGGCGGCGGGCGGCTCAACAACAATTTCACGCACAAGCTCGCCATCGCCGAGAGCGTCTGTTCAGGCGTGGCGCTCGAGGTGGCGGGCGAGACCCGCAACGATCTCGAGCGTGCACCGATCGCGCCGTTCCCGCATGATTTCCGCGAATGGACGCGCAGCCTGGTGCCGCAGGCGCAGGCCGAGGCGGGCGCCTGGGGCGAGGTGGACAGCGACTGGTCCTACACCGTGCTGGCGCGCATCGGGGCGGCCCGATCGAACGCGCGCGACCGCGTCAGCGTGACCTTCCGCCATTCCTGTCTGCGCAAAGGCATGGTGCAGGACTATGTCGCGTTCTACGGCAGGACGGGCACGATCCATGTCGAGCAGGCCTATTGCCAGGGCGCCGTGCATCTCTGGCGCGAGGGCGAGAAGGGCTTCGCGATCATGCCGATGCGCCAGGCGATCCTGGATGCGCTCCCTCTCGTGAAGGCACAACCGCATTGGCCGGAGAGCTGGGCGGTGCCGGCGCGCGCCTGGAATGCGCTGGCCAGGGATTTCGTGGCCGACATCGAGGGCCGGCCTCACGCGCCCTACTTTACCCTCGCCGATGGCTGGCGCCACCAGGAGGTCATCGACGCGGTGCGCGCGCGGGCCGGGTGGAGCGCGGTGCCGGTGGACTGAATTTTCTCCCCGAAAATCGACGCTCGAAAATCGACGCTGGATCGATATGTTCAGGCGACCAAGATCGCTCGCATCGGCTATATCGCGACCAACGAGACCGCCAGTCCGCATTTGTCCGAGGCCTTTCGTCGCGGGCTGCGCGACCTCGGCTATGTCGAGGGGCGCAACATCGTGATCGAATGGCGCGATGCCCAGGGAAAGCTCGGGGCGTTCCCCGCCCTTGCGGCCGAACTGGTCGAGGAAAAATCGATCCAGCGTCGAATTGATTCTGGTCGCGCCCGGCACCGCGCTCGTCCTGTAGGGTCGAGCGCCCGAGACAAGCAATGAGCATGAAGAGATCGCTAGGCATTTGGCTTGGCTGCGTCAGGTGGCATAACGTCTGCCGACCGATCGAACGAAACCAGTGAGAGCCAAGTGACCGACATTCACGTTACCCGGACGACCAAGCCGCGGACGCCGCCTGCCGATGAGACGCTGTCCTTCGGCAATGTCTTCTCCGACCACATGTTCATGATGGACTATCTGGAGGGGAAGGGCTGGCACAGCCCGCGCATCGTTCCGTATCAGAATTTCTCGCTCGATCCGGCGACCTGCGTCCTGCATTACGGGCAGGCGATCTTCGACGGGCTGAAGGCGTTCCGCGGCAAGGACGGCCGCATCCGCATCTTCCGCGGCGCCGATCATGCGCGGCGGCTGAATCGCTCGGCGGGATATCTGTGCATTCCCGAACTCGATCCCGCGATGGTCGAGGAGTCGATCCGCGCGCTGGTCGAGATCGATCAACGCTGGGTCCCGGCGACGCCCGGCACGTCGCTCTACATCCGCCCGACGGTGATCGCGACCGAAAGCTTCCTCGGCGTGCACCCGTCGAAATCCTACATCTACTACGTGATCGTCGGGCCGGTCGGCGCCTACTACAAGGAAGGCATGAACCCGGTGAAGATCATGGCTTCGGACAAATATGTCCGCGCCGTGAAGGGTGGACTCGGCGCCGCGAAGGCGCCGGCCAACTACGCCGCGAGCCTCTATGCCGCCGAAGAGGCGAAGAAGGCCGGCTACACGCAGGTGCTCTGGCTCGACGGCGTCGAGCACAGATATCTCGACGAGGTCGGCACCATGAACATCATGATGAAGATCGGCGACGAGATCGTCACGCCGCCGCTCAACGGCGCGATCCTCGCGGGCATCACCCGCGACTCGGTGCTGACGCTGCTGCGCGACTGGGGCCTGCGCGTGTCCGAGCGGCCGATCGCGATCGACGAGGTCATTGCCGCGGCGAAATCCGGCACGCTCGAGATGTGGGGCACCGGCACGGCGGCCGTGATCTCGCCGGTCGGCGAACTCGGCTTCAAGGGCGAGCGCCACGTCATCAACGGCGGCCAGACCGGCGCGCTGACGCAGAAACTCTACGACACGATCGTCGGCATCCAGTACGGCGGCGCGCCGGATCCGCACGGCTGGACGCGCCTGCTCGGAAACCGCATCGGCGGTTGAGGGCAGCCGGACGCGGAAAATCGATCCAGCGTCACTTTACCTAGACTCAGCTACCGCAATTCGACGTCCTCGTAGAGCTCGGCGAGGGTGATCTCGAGGCCGAGGGACGCGATCTCGATGGCGCCGGCGTCGGTGAGGGTCGTCATCGTCCAGGACGGGCCGGCGCGGCGGATTGTCGTGACGGAGCGGGAATCCTGTTGGATCAGGA
>JANNTF010000803.1:0-1428 GCA_031403455.1 Alphaproteobacteria bacterium
GGCGGCATGACCGAGATCTACCAGGAGGGCGTGCGCATCCCGCCGATCCGCATCGTCAACGAGGGCGTGATCAACGACGAGGTCTTCCAGCTCATCCTGCTCAACGTGCGCGTGCCGCATGAGCGGCGCGGCGACTATCTCTCGCAGATCGCCGGCAACCGCCTGGGCACGCGCCGGCTGCAGGAGCTGTTCCAGCGCTGGAGCGCTTCGGATCTCGAGACCGGATGCGCGGAGATCATCAAGTCCGTCGCGCGGCGCATGCGCGCCGGCATTCGCGACATCCCCGACGGCGTCTATCGCTTTACCGACTATCTCGACGACGACGGCATGGGCACGACCGACATCCCGATCAAGGTCGAGATCCGGATCAAGGGCGACGAGGCGTTCTTCGACTTCGCCGGCACCGGCAAGCAGGTGCGCGGCAACATGAACAATTCCTTCTCCGGGCTGCAGGCGGCGGTGCTGTTCGCGCTCAAGGTCCTGATCGATCCCGAAGGCCCGACCAATCACGGCATGCTCGAGCCCGTGCACATCAAGGCGCCGCTGGGCAGCGTCGTGAACGCGGTCTTCCCCGCCGCGACAGCGGCCCGCGCCCAGACCTGCCAGCGCATCATCGACGCGATCCTCGGCGCGCTCGCGAAAGCGCTGCCCGACCGTGTCATCGCCGCGAGCAACGGCGCCAACGGCGTGGCGACGCTGTCAGGTACCGGCCCCGACGGCCGCTACTACCTCTACATGGAAACCATCGGCGGCGGGGCGGGGGCGCGGTCCTACAAGGACGGCACCGATGGAGTCCAGGTCCACGTCACCAACACCTCCAACCTCCCCATCGAGGCCCTGGAGAACGAATACCCGCTGTTGATCGAGCGCTACGAGCTGATCGAGGATTCCGGCGGCGCCGGCCAGTTTCGCGGCGGCATGGGCCTCCGCCGCATCTACCGCGCCCTCGGCCACACCGTCACCTTCTCCGGCCAAGGCGAACGCTGCGTCCACAAGCCCTACGGCCTGTTCGGCGGCGGTGAAGGCCGCACCGGCCGCCTCGCCATCCTCCACGACGATGGCCACGTCGATAAGCTGGCGAACAAGCCGGCGTCGCTCGAGGTGCCGCCCGATGCCGTCGTGTTGATCGAAACCCCGGGCGCTGGCGGCTACGGCAAGCCCGCAAAGCGCGCGCCAGAGAAGCGTGCCGAGGACGCGGCAGGCAGCAAATTCTCAGCGAAGTTCATGCGCAGCCACTACGGCGCAGCAAATCCAAAGAAGCATCGCGTCTAAGCCGAAACGCCGCTCCCCCAAAAGAGGAGGTGTAGCGCGCAGGGTGGTGCTGCAAGCATGTGGGGCAAGCATCGGGGCGCGGCGGTCGACCCAAAACAAATGAACAGGTTTTCCCATCCAGCTTGTGGAGGATTGCTGCTGGACGGGCGTTTCATG
>JANNTF010000804.1:0-2087 GCA_031403455.1 Alphaproteobacteria bacterium
TCGCATGAGGAAACATTGCGTGCGCTCGCCGGCAATCTCTGCCGCTGCACGGGTTATCGGCCGATCCTCGCCGCGGCGGCGCGGATGCGCGAACTCGGCCCCGATGCGGATGCTTTCACGCAAGACGAGATAGCCACGCGCGCCAAGCTCGCGACCCTCGCGCGCAGCGCGGGCGTCAGCTACGCGGCGGGACCGCGGCGCTGGCATGCGCCGCGCACGCTGGCCGAGCTCTCGGTGATCCAGCGACATACGCCGGCTGCGACCCTCGTCGCCGGCGCGACCGATCTCGGACTCGAGATCACCAAGAAGCATGTGAGCTTCGACACGCTCGTCTCCTTGACCGAGATCGCCGAGCTGCATGGCATCGTCGAGACCGACGACCATCTCGATCTCGGCGCTGGCGTGACCTGGGCGCAGGCGCAGGCGCCGCTTGTCCGCCTCTGGCCCGCGCTCGATGAACTGATCGCGCGCTTCGCCGGGCTGCAGATCCGCAACGTCGCCACGCTCGGCGGCAACATCGCCAATGCCTCGCCGATCGGCGACGGCGCGCCGGCCTTTCTGGCGCTCGACGCCACGCTGCTGCTGTGGCGCGACGGCGTGCAGCGCGAAGTGAAGCTGTGCGATTTCTTCCTCGCCTATCGCGAGACCGCGCTGCGGCCGGGCGAGATCATCACGCGCATCCGCTTGGCCAAGCCCACGCCAACCACGCGCTTCGCCGCCTACAAGATCTCCAAGCGCTATGATTCCGACATCTCCGCCGTATGCGGCTGTTTTCGCATCGAGCGCGATTCGCGACAGCGCATCACCGCTTCCGGCATCGCTTTCGGCGGCATGGCGGCGATCCCGTTGCGCGTCGCCGCGGCGGAGGCCGCGTGTGTCGGGCAGGAATGGTCGGCAGCGCTGCGTGACTCGGTCACGTCGATCCTCGCGGCGACGCTGCAGCCCATCGATGATCTGCGCGCGAGCGCCGGCTATCGACGCGACATGGCGCGCGCGCTCTGGCGGCGCTTCGCCGCGCAACTCGACGACACGGGCGATGCCCATGGCTGAAGCGGTCCCGCTGATCGGCGCGGCCCTCGCCCATGACAGCGCGCGCAAGCACGTCACGGGCGAAGCGCTCTACATCGACGATCTGCCCGAGCCGTCCGGCCTGCTCCATGCCGTGCTCGTGCTCTCGACCGAGGCGCATGCGACGATCACCGCGATCGATCTCGCCGCGGCGCGCGCGCTGCTCGGGCGCGACGGGATCGCCGTCACATCAGGCGACATTCCCGGCCGCAACGATGTCGGTCCGATCTCGGGGCCTGAGCCGATTCTCGCGGAAGGGCTGGTCGAATATGTCGGCCAGCCCGTCGTCGCGATCGCCGCGCCCACGCTGCGAGCCGCGCGCGCCGCGGCGCAGACCGTGCGGATTTCCTATGCGCGGCGCGAGCCGGTACTCGACATCGCGACGGCGCTCGCGCGCGAGATGTTCGTCTGCCCGCCGCATCGGATGCAGCGCGGCGATCCGACGGCCGCGCTGGCTCGCGCGCCACGACGCCTCGCCGGTGAACTCACGATCGGCGGCCAGGATCACTTCTATCTCGAAGGCCAGATCGCGATGGCCGTGCCGCAGGAAGGCTCGGAGATGCTGGTCTGGTCGTCGACGCAGCATCCGACCGAGATCCAGAAGATGGTCGCGCGCGTGCTCGCTTTGCCCCACGCCGCGGTCACCACGCAGGTCCGGCGCATGGGCGGCGGCTTCGGCGGCAAGGAGACCCAGCCGGCAATCATCGCCGGCATCGCGGCCCTGCTCGCGTGGCACGGCGCGCGCCCCGTGAAGCTGCGCCTCGATCGCGACGACGACATGATGGTCACTGGCAAGCGCCATGATTTCCACGTGCGCTGGGAGGTCGGCTACGACGAGACGGGCCGGCTGCTGGCGCTGGACATGCGGCTCGCCGCGCGCGCCGGCCACGTCGCCGATCTCTCGCCCGCGATCGTCGATCGCGCGATGTTCCACGCACTCAACTGCTATCACGTGCCCGACGTCGCGGTGACCGGATATGCCTGCAAGACCCACACGCAATCGAACACCGCGTTTCGCG
>JANNTF010000805.1:0-26426 GCA_031403455.1 Alphaproteobacteria bacterium
CCAACCTTCCCCCGCAAGGGAGGAAGGAGTCCGATGGTGTCCAGGCGCACTGGTGACCCCAATCGCGATAAGGCCCCTTCCCCCCTTCCGGGGGAAGGTTGGGATGGGGGGAGAGCGCCGGGCTATTTATAAGGATCGGCCGCGTCGCGCAGGCCGTCGCCGAGGAAGTTGAACGCCAGCACGGTGATCACGACCGGCACCATCGGCAGCAGCAGCCAGGGGTAGAGCGCGACCGCGTTGATGTTTTGCGCCTCGGTGAGCAGCACGCCCCAGGATGTCACCGGCGGCCGCAACCCGAGGCCGAGGAAGGACAGCGCGGTTTCCGCCAGGATCATCTCCGGGATGTGCAAAGTGGCGACGGCGATGAGATGACTCATGAAGCTCGGCAGGAGATGACGCCCGATGATGCGGCGCGGCGCGGCGCCCATCAGCACCGCGGCGGTGCAAAAATCCTCTTCGCGCAGGGCCAGCAGCTTGGCGCGCACCGCGCGGGCGAGCCCGGTCCAATCCACCAACCCGACGATCAGGGTGATGCCGAAATAGACCCAGATCGGCGGCAGCCAGATCGGCAGCGCCGCCGAGAGCGCCATGAACAGCGGCAGCTTGGGGAACGAACGGATGATCTCGATCGCGCGCGTGATCATCGAATCGAGGAAGCCGCCGTAATAGCCCGCCAGGCCGCCGAGCACGATGCCGAGCAGGAAGCTGATCGCGACGCCGACGACGCCGATGGTGAGCGAGATGCGCGCGCCATAGATCGTCCGGCTCAGCATGTCGCGACCGAGACGATCCGTGCCGAGCCAGAAGAAATTGCCGTCTTGTGCGGGGCAGACCAGATGGAACGAACCCGGCAGCAGGCCGACGAAGCGATAGCTGTCGCCCAGACAGAAGAAGCGCAGGCGCTCGATCTTGGCCAGGTTGGGCGTGTAGACGCGCTTGAGCGTGTCCATGTCGAGCTCGTAGTTCCAGCCATACACGAACGGCCCGATCAGACTTCCCTCGTGGAACAGATGCACCGTGTGCGGCGGCGCGTAGATGTAGTCGCTGTTGCGCGTATTCGCCGCGTAGGGCGCCAGGATCTCGCTGACCAGGATGGAGGCGTAGAGCAGCGCCAGGATCACCGCCGAGATCACGGCGAGTCGGTGGCGCTTGAGCTTCAGCCACATCATCCGCCATTGCGACGACAGGTAATAGCGCTCGAGCTCGGGGCTCAGCCGCTCGCCTTCCTGCGGATCGAACGGCCGATCGTCGACGTGATGCGCGAGCTTCGTGCTCATTTCTCGGACCCCGCGCCGAGCCGGATGCGCGGATCGAGCAGCGCCAGCGCAATGTCGGATATCAGGATGCCGAGCACGACCAGCACCGCCTCGATCATCAGGAACGAGCCCGCGAGATACATGTCGTGCGACTGCAGCGCACGCAGCAGCATCGGACCATTGGTCGGCAGCGACAGCACCACGCCGACGATCGCCGAACCGGAGATCAGCTTCGGCAGGATCGAGCCGATATCGGCGATGAACGGGTTGAGCGCCATGCGCAAGGGATAGCGCACCAGCAGCCTGGCCTCGGTGAGTCCCTTGGCGCGCGCGGTGACGACGTAGGGGCGTTGCAACTCGTCGAGCAGATTGGCGCGCAGCTGGCGGATCATCTCGGCGGTGGAGGACATGCCGATCACGAACATGGGAATCCAGAGATGCCCGAGCACGGACACGACTTTCGCCCAGCTCAGCGGCTCGTTCGCGTAGATCGGATCGTAGAGTCCGCCGACCGGCGTGCCGAACCAGACATTGGAGAAATGCAGGACCACGAGCGCGATCAGGAAGCTCGGCGTCGCAAGCCCGATGAAGCCGATGAACGTGAGGACGTAATCGCCGACCGAATATTGCCGCACCGCCGAGTAGATCCCGATCGGGAAGGCCAGGAGATAGGTGAACAGCGTCGCGGAGAAGGCGAGTATGAAGCTCATGATCAGCTTCTCGCCGACCACTTCCGAGACCGGCAGATTGTATTCGAAGGAATAGCCGAGATCGCCGACCACCAGCCCCGCCGCCCAGTAGAAATATTGCTCGATCGGCGAGCGGTCGAGGCCGAACTGCTCGCGCAGCAGCTTGATGCGCTCGCCGTCGGGCTTCTCGCCCTGGGCGAGCAGCTCCTCGATCATGGTCGAGAGATAGTCGCCGGGCGGCAGCTGGATGATGAAGAACACGATCGCGCTGATTGCGATCAGCGTCGGGATCATCACGAGCAGGCGGCGGGCGATGTAGGCGAACACAGGCGCCGGCTCACTGCATCGTGGCGGTGCGGCGGGGATCGGCAAACCAGAACGCATCGGGACGGTAGATGCCGAAGAACGAACCAGGCTCCCAATTGTAGATCCCGACCTCCGGCACGTTCTTCAGGCGGCGCGAGACGACCACGGGCTGGCGCACATTGGCGACCAGGCCGATGGTGAATTCCTGATCGGCGTGGATCTCGAGGATCCGCTTCCACGCGCGCGTACGGGAGGCATCGTCGGGCGCGCGGCGCCAGGCATCGTTCAGATGCGTGAGTTCCATCGCTGCGGGATCATCCACCGCCTCGCCGGACTTGCCGTTGGTCTCGACATACTGACCCCATTTGGGCCATTGCAGGTGGAGCTGGCTCATCGGCACGAATTCCTCGGGGCTCATCGCGGCCGTCGCCAGCCCATTCTCCACGCCAGCCCAGATCGTCATCACGCTCTTGCCGGAGAAGACGCGGTTGCGGAAATACTCGCGCTGCGATGGCTTGATGAAGAGTTTGACGCCGACCTCGAGCCAGGTGTCGTGGATCAACTGCAGCACGTCGGTCTGCTCGGTGTCCTCGCCGGCCGTCTCGACCGTGATCTCCAACGCGCGCCCATCGGGCAAGCGGCGCACGCCGCGCCCATCGCGACGCGTCAGCCCGATCTCGTCGAGCATACGATTGGCCGCGGCCGGGTCGTAGCGTGCCGAGCGGAACCGCTGCTCGAACAGCGAGCTGCCAGGCAGCACCGTGTTCTTGCCTTCGAGCGCGAGGCCGTAGAAGGCGACTTTGTTGATCTCATGACGATCGATCGCGAGCGACAGAGCGCGGCGGAAACGAATGTCGCGATTGAGCTGACGCCATGCCGGATCTTCGACATTGAGGTTGGGATAGAGCGCGACCTGCGCGCCCTTGGCGGTGTCCCAGAGTCGGACGTCGAACTCGCCGCGCTTCGATGCCTGGCGCAGGAAGGTGTAGTTGTTGAACGCGAGACCGCGCGCCTGCAGATCCGCCTCGCCGGCATTGACCTTGAGCGGGATCAGCTTGGCGTCCGCGATCGACATCGCGACACGATCGACATAGGGCAACTGGAGTCCGTTCGCGTCGATGCGATGGAAATAGGGATTGCGCGCGAAGGTGAAGCGCTCCGCCGGCGGCCGGGTCTGCAGGATCCACGGCTCCAGCGTCGGCAGATCGGGATTGTCGTTGCGGTACATGTTGTCGAAGCGATTATGCAGCTGCGCCCAGTTGCGCACCCGCAGCGTCTTGATCTGCTCCTCGATCTTGGTCTTGTCGCCGAATTTGGTGTGGAACTGCCGCAAATAGTGGGCGGGTCGGTAGATGTAGAGCGGCGCCGGCCCGGCGAGCGCCGGCAGGAAATACGGGTTGGGCTTGGCCCAGGTGAAGCGCACGGTGCGCGCATCCGGAAACTCGGCTTTCGGCGGTTGACCGTCGACGCGCATCACGAGCGGCGGGCCCGAGGGCGCGAGCTGGCGATCGTTGGCGACGTTGTCCCACCAATAGCGGAAATCATCCGACGTGAAGGGCTGGCCATCCGACCAGCGATGGCCCTCGCGCAGTCTCAGGGTGAAGATGCGATCCTCGACGGTCTCGATCGCTTCGAGCAGATCCGGCTCGAGGTGGAAACGCGTGTCGTAACCGACCAGCCGCGCATAGCCGTAGACGACCATCATGCGCACGTCCTGGGAGCGGCTCATGATGACGCGCAGCTCGCCGCCATGCTTGCCCGGCTCGAATTCGCCGCCGGGCGCGTAGACCAGCGGCGTCTTGGGCAGGCGCTGCGCGACCGGCGGCAAGCGACCAGCGGCGACGTCATCGGCGAGCGCGGGGCTATCGGTATAGCTCTGCGCCAGGCAAGCGGCTGCGCCGAGGACGAGATGGCCGGCGAGAGCCAGTGCGCCGAGCGTGTTCCGGATGTGCTTCATGCCGCTGCCCGCGCCAGAATGTCGTCGACACGCGAGCCGCTATGCGCCCGCACGTAATGCCCGTCGCCCAGCGGGATCAGATCGGCTGGCGCGGTGCCGTCGAGGCGAAAGGGCAATGGCCAGGCGCTGGGCCGCGACGCGCGCCCCTCCATCAGGGCCGTGAGGTCCAGGCGGCGATCGGGATCGGGATCGGGCACCGCGGCAAGCAGCGCGCGGGTATAGGGGTGCACGGGACGCTTGAACAGCAGCGCGCGCGGCGCCAGCTCGACCAGCCTGCCGCGGCACATCACCGCGATGCGGTCGGCGATGTAGTCGACGACGGCGAGGTTGTGCGAGACGAAGAGATAGGTGAGGCCGAGCTTCTGCTTGAGATCCTTGAGCAGGTTCAGGATCTGCGCCTGGATCGACACGTCGAGGGCGGAGACCGGCTCGTCGCAGAGCAGGATGTCCGGCTTCAGCGCGAGCGCGCGCGCGATGCCGATGCGCTGACGCTGGCCGCCGGAGAAGGAATGCGGATAGCGGCTCGCCCAGCGCGGGTCGAGCCCGACCAGCTTGAGCAGCTCGCGCACCATCTCGATGCGATAGGCCTCGTCGCCGATGCCATGGATCACCAGCGGCTCGGCGATGCTGTCGAACACCGTCATGCGCGGATTGAGCGACGAATACGGGTCCTGGAAGATGAACTGGATGCGGCGGCGGAAGGCGAAGAGATCCGCCGGCGCCATGGTGTGCACGTCGCGGACCCGGCCGCGATCGTTGAACAGCACCTCGCCCGATTCGGGCGTCAGCGCACGCAGCACGAGTTTGGAAACCGTGGTCTTGCCACAGCCGGACTCGCCGACCAGGCCCAGGCACTCGCCGCGCTTCAGATCGAAGCTGACATCGTCGACGGCGAGGACGCGGTTCTCGGCGCCGGCGCCGAAGAAGCCGCCCTTGCGCGTGATGAAAGTCTTGGTGACATGGCGCACGGCGAGCAGCGGCCCCGCCGCATCGGCTTCGGGCGGCCATTCCTGGTGACTGGCCAGGAGATGGCCGGTCTCCGGCGTGATTTCGCGCAACGGCGTCAGTCGCTCGTTGGGCTTCATGTCGAAGCGCGGGACCGCGCGCAGTAGCGCCTTGAGATAGGGGTGTTCGGGATGACGCAGGATGTCGTCGCGCGTCCCGGATTCCATCACGCGGCCGCGATACATCACCACGACTTCCTCCGCCATGTTGGCGACCACGCCAAGATCATGCGTGATCAGCAGCACGGCCATGCCCAGGCTCGCCTGCAGATCCTGCATCAACTTCAGGATCTGCGCCTGGATCGTCACGTCGAGCGCCGTGGTCGGCTCGTCGGCGATCACCAGCGAGGGCCGGCAGACCAGCGCCATCGCGATCACGGCGCGCTGACGCAATCCGCCCGACAATTCGAACGGGTAGGTGCGCATCGCCTTGCGCGGATCGGGGAAGCCGACGCGCGCGAGCATGTCCTCGACGCGCTCCTCGGCCTCGGCGGCGGTGTGTTCGGCATGCAGCGTCAGCGCCTCGCCGACCTGCTCGCCGACGGTGTGCAGCGGCGACAGCGACGTCATCGGCTCCTGGAACACGATCGAGATGCGCGCGGCGCGGAGCTTGCGCATCTGCTCGCCGCGCGGATCGAGAGTCGCGATGTCGATCGTGCCGCCGGGCACCCGGGGATCGTTGAACAGCAGGCGCCCCTGCGCGATCCGGCCGGCTTTGGGCAGGATGCCGAGGATCGCCTGGCTGATGACGGATTTGCCGGAGCCGGATTCGCCGACCAGCGCCACGGTCGATCCCGGACGCACGCGAAAGCTGACGCCGTCCACCGCGCGCACGGTCGTTTCGTGGACACGAAAATCGATGCCGATATTCTCGACGCGGAGAAGATCGTCAGCCATCGATCGCGATACCGATATGACTGAAATTCACCCGCGTCGTTTCGCTGATCTCGATGCCCTTCGCGCGTGCGGCATCGGCAGCCGCGCGCGCGATCGCCACGAACTCGTCGATCGCCGAATCGACGCGGATCGACACGCCCCCGCCTTTGGCTTTCAGCTGCATCCATCCCTCGGAACGATCGCCGCGGGTCGAATAATAATCCATGCGCAGATGCTCGAGTTGCGACCAGGGCAGGCTAGCCTGCGTCCAGGTCGAAAGCGATACACCCTCACCGGTTAACTCAATGCTCGTGCGATGGCGTGTGAGGGTGCGCGCGGCGAACACCGCGAACAGCGCGGCGAGCGGCAACAGCACCCAGAGCGCGGCCGAATTCGACGGCACGAGCAGCGCCGGGCCGAGCGTGAGCGTGAGGCCGAAGCCGGCGCGCAGATAATCGCCGAGCAGGGCTTTGGTCGGGTAGCGATGCAGGCTCATGGGAACAACGCGGCGGGATGGATGAAACGCACGGCGGGATGCGCCTTCAGGCGCGCAAGCGCGGTATCGGTGAAACGCCACGCCGCCTCGTCATGCGCGAGATGATGCGTGAGGAATCCGACCGGCTCGGCCGCATCGGCCTCGCCATTGCGGTGCGCGGCGAGCGCGGCGACGAGATCGCCCAGCGCGGCCGCCTCGCCGGCGAAGCCGCGACTGGTCCAATTCATGATGTCGACATGCGCATTAACGATGTGCCTCGCTCCGGTCGGCCGCGGCCCGAGACCGGCCGAGAGTCCAACGTAGCCGGCATGCGCCAACGCCGCGCTCAGCGTCGCGCCGATCCGGTTATGCGGCGGCACCAGGACATGGCGCCACGACGCCGCGCCAAGGACGCGATCGAGCGCGAGCCAGCCGCGGCTGAGTTCGCCCAGGATGAACGATGCCGGGCGATGCGGGCCGATCTCCGCCTTGGACTGGCCGACCGGCGCGTGGTTCATGTGTGCCCAGCCATGCTGCCAGGCGACGACGTCCTGCTCGCGCGCCAGGCGTTCGGCGAGCGCCGGCACGGCCCGCGCGGGAATCACCGCGAGCGCGATCCCGATGCCGTGACGGCGGCGGATCTCCAGCAGCCGTTCGAGCGCCGGCGTCGGCGCGGTCGCGTCGTCATCGCGCCACCACAGCGACGCGGGCCGGCCCGCCGCCGACCAGGCATCGAGCTCGCGATCGAGCGCCGGCCAGTCGCTCATCGGGCGCCCCACTTCATGATCGATGCGGCGGTTCGCGCGGCGCCATCGAGGCGGATCGCGTGCGTCGGGCGCGGCCGGGCGATGGCCGCGTCGATCGCCGCCGCGAGACTCGCGGGCGTGACGGCGTCCTCGGCAAGACAGGTCGCGAGTCCGTGCGCCGCGAGCGCTTGGGCACGCTGGCTTTGTTCGGTTTCATGATGTTCGGCGAAGGGGACCAGCACGGCTCGGGCTCGGGCGTTGAGGAGGTCGACGATCGTATTATACCCGGCCTGACTCACCGAGAGCTGAGCACGTGCGAGCAGCGACGGAAAATCCGCACGGTTGCCTTCGACGACTAGACCGGCTTCCTGCCTTGGTGCAAGCCCGGTCTCGGCGGTGAGGATTCGCCAGGTCCGGCCGCGCGCCCGGCTCAGCGCCCGCGCGGCGACGGCGCAGTCGAGCAGGCGCCGCCCGACGGCCCCGCCCCCGGCCGAGACGATGATCTCATCCATGCCCTCGTCCCCCGGGGCCGAGCGCGATGCGGGCAGCGCGACATAGCCGGTCTCCACGCAGCGCGCGCCGAGCGCATCGGCCTCCGGCAACGACGCCGCCAAGGGCAGGAGCCGAGCATCGCCATGGAACAGCACGTGGTCGAACATCGTGGTGGCCCGGTCGATCATCTGCCGGCGCTTGATCGGATCGGGCTTGAAGGCGAGCACATCGCGAATCGAGCTCACGATCACGGGGCGCGGGATGCGTGCGCGGGCGAGCGCGAGCAGCGGCAGGAGCTCGAATTCGAGGAGCCGCCGGCCGAAGGGAAAATGCTCGATCAGCAGGACATGCGGCGCCACGCGCGTGAGGATCTTGCACACCTCCGCGGCGCGCGCGGTCCGCCAGGTATCGTCGACGGGCGCGCCATCGGCATGGACCAGCGTCTTGAAGCGCGCATCGGCGGCGCGCGCCGGGGCGAGCTGCACGAACTCCGCCTGCCCGATCTCGAGCCCGGTGACCGGCGTGCCGCCGGACATCAGCACGACTCGCGCGCCCTGCGCGGTCAGAGCCGCCGCGATCGTCGCCATGCGCCTGAGATGCCCGGTGCCCAGCAAATGCTGAACGTGAATCAGAATGCGCGCCGCCTCGCTCATGAGTCACCGCGTCGGCTCCGCCATTCCAGCGGCAGGTTGAGCTGCGCGATGCTCGGGCTGCCATCGGGCGCGAGCGCGAAGACCTGGAGCGTGTCGTAGAGATCGAGGCGGTGCGGCGGCTCGCCCGTCATGTCCCAGCCCGTGGCGGCGGCATAGATGGCGCGGATCACGCCACGATGCGTGACGGCGAGTGTCGGCGTGGCGTCGGCGGCGATGCGCGCGAGCAGCGGCGCCAGCCTCGCTTGCACGTCGCGCGGACTCTCGCCGCGCGGCGGCGTGAAATCGAGACCGCGATGCTCGTTGGCGTCGAAGGTATCGGCCTCGCGCTGGCGCAGCTCGTCGACCGTGCTGCCCTGGTAGTCGCCCCAATCCATCTCGACGAGTCGCTCGTCCACGATGACGACCAGGCCGAGCACGGACGCCGTCTGCAGGCAGCGACTGAGCGGCGAGGAAAGCGCGCGCCAGCCGGCATAGGGCAAGGGCACGAACCGGCGCGCCATCCGCGCCCGCGCCTCCTCCGTGATCGCGATGTCCGCGCGGCCCTGCAGGCGCCTGGTGTGGTTCCACGCCGTCGGCGCGTGGCGCAGCACGGCGAGCAGCGTCATGGCACGCCCCGCAGCGCCGCCGCGAGGATGCGATCGAGCGCATCGCCGGCTGGCGCCAGGCCATGGTCGGCGGCGATCTTGGCCCAGGCCGCCGTGCCGCGCGCCCGCCGCTGCTCGGGATTGGCGAGCGCCGTATCGACCGCGGCGGCGAAGGCGGCGGCGTCGCTGGGTGGCACCAGCCAACCCGTGCGCCCGTCGCGGATGATCTCGCCGACGCCGCCGGCATTGCCGGCAACGGCAGGCAAGGCGCTGGCATGGCCTTCCAGGAAGGTGATGCCATAGGCCTCGTTGATCGCCGGCCAGACCTGAAGATCGGCGGCGGCGTAATACGGCGCGATGGCATCGGGCGCGACCAGACCGACATGGACGATTCGCGAGTCGATCGGCGCCAGGCACGCACGGACGTCGCTTTCTGCGCTGCCTGCGCCGACCACGATGAGCCGCCAGGGCCGCGCCAGACAGGTCGCGAGGGCCTGACCCAGGACGCGATAGGACGCCAGCTTGTCGCCGGGGCGCATCATTGCGACGGTGAGCAGCCAGGGCTCGTGCAATGGCAGCGCATGGCGCGCCGCCAGCATGGCGCGCTGATCCTCCCGGCTGCGCAGCGCCGCCGCGAAGGGCGCGACGTCCAGGAACGGCTTGAGGCGATGGAGGCGACCGGGATGGGCGACTGCGGACGCGACGCCGGCCTGGTCGATCGCATGCATCGACACGACGGCGTTGGCGCGGGCCACGGCGGCGGTGACGGCGGCATGGCCCATGCTCCACGGCCCGCCGGCCCGCTTCTGCGCGAGCGACGCCTCGATCACGACATAGGGAATGCCGAGCGCGGCGCTGACACGCGGCCCGAGCCAGTCCGGGGCCTTGTAATACAGGTGATAGGTGATCCAGGCGCGCGGGCGCTGATCATGCGGACGCGCGAGCAATCGGCGCGTGACGCGATGCGCGAGCTTGCCGCCGAGCGCGGCGAGCCGCATCTGGCGCTGCGGATTGCCGGCGCCGTCATGGCTGCGGAAGCGGGCGGCCAACTCGACCTCGTGGCCCTTGGCGGCGAGGGCCGTCATCAACAGCTGCGCCATGCGGCGATCCCCGCTCGGCACGGCATGGTCGGGTGGCTTGAGCGGCGCGTAGAACGCGAGCCGCATCATTCCGCCGCCTGGCGTCGGATGATCGCCGCCGGTGCCGCCGTCAGATCGAAGGCGCGCGCGATGCCGCCGATGCAGCGGCGAAAATCGAAGTCGCGCCGCACGCGTTCGGCGCCGGCGTCGCCGAGCGCGGCGCGCGCCCAGGGCTCGGCGATCAAGGCCGCGAGGCGCCGCGCCAGTGCATCGGGATCGCCGGGCGGCACCAGCGCGCCGCTCAGCCCGTCGGTGATCGCCTCGGGGATCGCGGCGGCCGACGTGGCCAGCACGGCGCGGCGCTGGCTCATCGCCTCGAGCACCACGTTGGGCAACCCGTCGCGATCGCCATCGGCGGCGATCCGGCTGGCGAGCACGAAGATATCGGCGGCGCGCAGCACGGCGAGGATCTCATCCTGCGTGCGCGCACCCTGCCAGTCGATGTGCCCGGCGATGCCCAGGCGCTGCGCCTCCTGCTTGAGTCCCTCCAGCAAGGGTCCGCCACCGACATGGACGAACCGCCAATGCAGGCCGGCGGGAAGCTTGCCGAGGGCAGCGATCAGATCACCATAACCTTTCTTCTCGACCGCGCGGCCGACCGAGGCGATGACGACCGGATCGCCGGGATCGCTGCCGTCGCGATCGCGTTTGATCCCGGTGAAGGGCGGAAACCGCGCCAGGTCGATGCCATGGGGCACGAAGCGCGTCTTGCCGGGCACCAGCGCATTCAGGTGGTTCGCCGCCTCGCGCGTGCAGGTGACCGCCCAGGCGGCGTCGCGCAGCTTCTCGCGCTTTTCCCAGTCCGGCGTGGTCCAGATGTCCTTGGCGTGCGCCGACACGCTCCAGGGCAAGCCGCGCGCGATGGCCGCGTAGCGCGCGACCGACGCCGGGGTGTGGAGGAAATGCGCATAGACATGCGTGACCTCGGCCGGCAATTCGGCGGCCAGCACCATCGCCTGACCGAAGCGACGGATGCGGTTGACACGGCGATCGCGCAGCAGGTCGCGCCGCCAGGTCGCGAGGGCTGCGGCATAGCCCGGCAAGCCGCGCGCCTGGCGCCAGCGCTGCCATACCAGCCGCGGCGCATGATGCAGATACTCCGGCAGATAGATCACCGGCGCCGCGAGGGATTGCGCGATCGCATGGGTCTTGGTGTCGGTCGGATGACGCAGCGAATAGACGCGAAGCTTCATGCCGCGACGCTCGAGCGCGACCAGTTCCTGGGCAATGAAGGTTTCGCTCAGGCGCGGCCAACCCTTGACGACGACGGCGACGACGGGATCTGACATGTCGCGCAGAGGTATGCAGCCGCGTGCGCGAGGGGGCAATCGACTTGTATGAACGCGCCGTTCCAGCGCGGCTCAGTCGCGCGCGAAGGCGAGCCGTGGTCTGGCGGTGGCGCGCGGCTTCTGACTGAGCCAGCGCGCCGCCAGGCGGTCCACATTGGTCAGCCCGTCGAGCAAGCCGGGAATGACCACGTCGGAGGGCAGATGCTGGAATGGCAGCTCGCGCAGCGCCTGGATCATCCGGCCGACGTCGCGCTGACCGTCGTCGCCCAGCATGCGCACAAGCCCGACTTCCTGGGCGCGATCCGCGCGGATGAACTGCTCCAGCCGCGGCGCCGTGCGCGGCACCAGGACGGCGCGCTTGTCGAAGGACAGGATCTCGCAAAATGTGTTGTAGCCGCCCATCGCGACGACACCGGCCGCGTTGACCATCAATGCTTCGAGTCGCGTGTCGAAGGTGATGACGCGGACTTTCGTCAGCCGCTCGACGCGCTGCATGAACTCGGCCTGACGCTCCGGCTGCATGAACGGGCCAAGCACGATCAGCGCGCGATGCGGCAGCCGCTGATCGGTTTCGTAGGCCCGGATGACCCAGTCGATCAGCGCGTCGCCGTCGCCGCCGCCGCCCGTCGTGACCAGGATATAGGGCTCGCCGCCGAAGCCCTCGAGCGCCTCGGCCTTGAGCGTCGTCGGCAGGCTGCGCGGCAGATAGCCGGTGTAGCTGATCTTGCGCTTGATGGCCTTGGTCAGCGGGATGCCCGCCAGCGGGTCGCAGATTTGCGGCAGACCGTAGATCCAGATGTCGTCGTAGAGATCGCGCAGCGCCGGGACGACATTCTTGCGCTTCCATTCCGGCTCGAGCAGGGCTGGATCGTCCATCACGTCACGCAGGCCCAGCACCAGGGGCACGCCCTTGGCCTTCAGCATCGTCAGCGTGTCGACGACCTCGCCGCGCAGCCCCAGCGGCTCCTTGTCCACCAGGAAGAGGTCGGGCGCGAAGGCGGCGGCGGTGTGGCGGATGATCGAGGCGCGGATCGCCAGCGTCTCGCGGATGTCGAGATGCAGGTTGAGCGACGTGTATTCGCCGTTGCGCAGCTTGATCACGCCCGGCACGCGGACGAAATCCACGCGCGCCTTGAAATCGAAGCTGCCGATGATGGGAGAGCCTGAAATGATCAGGACCGTGAGGTCCTTGTTGCGCTCCACGAGGGCATGCGCAATCGCGCGGCATCGCCTGAGATGCCCCAGCCCCATCGTATCGTGGGAATAGATCAGGACCCGCGGACCGGACCGCGGTGGACTCGATTTTGTGTCGCTCACGGGTTGATCCCCGACCGTATCCCTGTGAATGGCAGGAACTATGGCACGTGCAACGCCGGGCCAGAAGCCAGGATGAGGCGACGTCTCAACATTCCCTTCGGACCACTGATGAACCCCTCAACGCCGGAATTTCCCGGTGTGGGAGCCACGCTTCCCCGGAAAACGCAATATCGGGCCCCCGCCGCAAAGGTTGCAGAAGCAGGAGCCCAAGGGTCGCAAAGCTCATGAGTTGTGGGTTTTGGAGACGCTCGGCTAACCTGCCTGCGATAGGATCCATCAGATAAGCCATGGAAAACACGATCCAGCGTTTCGTGCTTCGGCATGCGCGCGCAGAAACGGCCTGGGTCATTGCGCTCACCTTGGTGACGCTGCCAATCCAATACCTGTCGTTCGACATCCCCAAGAACATCATCAACCAGGCCATCATCGGCAAAGGGATGCAGTGGCCGACCACCGTGCTCGGGTTTCCGATGCAGCAGGTGCAGTACCTGTTCTTCCTCTGCGCCGGCTTCCTGATCACGATTCTCGTCCATGGCGGGCTGAAGCAGTACATCAACACCTTGAAGGGACGGCTCGGCGAGCGCCTGTTGCGGCGTCTGCGCTACGAGCTCACGACCCGTGTCTTGCGCTTCCCGTTGCCGCAGTTTCGCAAAGTGTCCTCGAGCGAGATCATTCCGATGATCACCGCGGAGGTCGAACCGATCGGCGGCTATATGGGCGATGCCTTCGCGCAGCCGCTGATCCAGCTCGGTACCTTGGCTACCGCGGTCGTCTTCCTGTTCGTTCAGAACCCGGTGATGGGTCTGGCCGCCATCTCGCTTTACCCGCTGCAGGCGTACTTGATTCCGCGGCTGCAGCGGCGGGTCAATCAGCTCGGCCGGCAACGCGTCAAATCGGTGCGCAAGCTCTCCGAGCGGATCGGTGAATCCGTCGCGGGTATCCAGGAGATCCGCTCCAACGGCACGGTGAATTTCGAGCGCGCGCATTATGCCGAGCATTTCGGCCGGATCTACGACATCCGGTTCGAGATCTATCAGCGCAAAGGCTTCGTCAAGTTCCTGAACAACTTCCTGAACCAGCTCATCCCGCTGATGTTCTATTCGATCGGCGGCTATCTCGCGATCCATGGCGAGCTGACCGTCGGCGCGCTCACCGCCGCGCTCGCGGCCAACAAGGACATGTCCGCGCCCTGGAAGGAGCTGCTCGACTGGTACCAGCAGACGCAGGACGCCAAGCTCAAATACGATCAGGTCACAGAGCAGTTCCGGCCGGCGAACATGGTCGACGATGCGTTGCAGGCGCCGATCGACGCGCCGCCGCCGCCGTTGCGCGGGCCGATCATGTTGAGCGCGGTCACCGTGGTCGACGAGACCGGCTTGCGGCTGCTCGAGAATCTGAATGTGGAGCTGCCCGTGCCGGGGCGCGTCGCCGTGATCGGCCCGGCCGGCGGTGGCAAGGAAATCTTCGCCCAGATTCTGGCCCGGCTGGTCGCGCCGACCGCCGGGCGGGTCACCGCCGGCGAACGCGATCTCCTGCGGCTCAGCGAGATCGAGCTGGGCGCGCGCCTCGGCTATGTCGGACCCAGCGCGTATGTGTTCTCCGCGAGCGTGCGCGACAATCTGCTCTACGGGTTGAAGCAGCGCATGGCGGCGGCGGCGGCGCGCGATGCCGCGGCCGAGCGGGCGCGCCAACGCCTGCTGGCCGAGAATCGTCGCGCCGGCAATGTCGACCTCGACTGCGAGGCGGATTGGGTGGATCTCGCGGCGATCGGGGCACAAGATCAGCGCGCGCTCGATGCGCGTCTTCTCGAATTGCTCGCCCAGGTCGATCTCGCCGAGGACATCTATCATCTCGGTCTGCGCGGACGCATCGACCCGGAGCGTGAGTCCGGGCGGGCGGAGATGATGCTGGCGGCGCGTGCGGCGGTCGCCGAGCGGCTGCAGACGTCCGAGCTCAAGCCGCTGGTCGAACCGTTCGATACCGAGCGCTACAACACCAACGCGACGGTCGCCGAGAACCTGCTGTTCGGCACACCGATCGACGCCCGGTTCGAGATCGACGCGCTCGCCACCAATCCGGAGATCGTGCGCATCCTCGATCGCGTGGATCTGACGGCGCGGCTGATCATCGCCGGCCGTCAGGTGGCGGCGACGATGACGGAAATCTTCGCCGACCTGCCGCCGGGTCATGAGCTGTTCGAGCAGTACAGCTTTCTGACGGCGGAGGAGCTGGCCGATCTGCCGGTCCTGCTGTCGCGCGTCGGCGCCGACGGCGCGACCACGGATGCGGCCGACAGGGCGCGCCTGCTGTCGCTGCCGCTCAAGCTCGTCGATGCGCGCCACCGCCTCGGCATCATCGACGAGGCGCTGAAGGCGCGCGTGCTGGCGGCGCGCGGCGAGCTGCGCAAATCCATCGGCAAGGGCGTCGCATTCTTCGAGCGCAATGACTACAACGCCGCCGCTACCATCAAGGACAACATTCTCTTCGGCAAGGTCGCCTATGGCCAGGCGCGCGCCGAAGCGCGGGTCGGACGGTTGATCGCCGAGACTCTCGATGCGCGCGGTCTGCGCGGCGGCGTGATGGAGGTTGGCCTGGACTTTCAGGTCGGCGTCGCCGGCGCGCGCCTGTCGGCGGGGCAACGACAGAAACTCGCGCTCGCGCGCGCGCTTGCCAAGCGTCCGGATCTGCTGATCATCAACGAGGCCACGGCGGCGCTCGATACGCCGACGCAAGCGCGCATCATGGATGGACTCCTCGGCACGACTGCGGATTGCCTGATGGTGTGGGTATTGTCGAGCGACGCCCCGATCGGGCGCTTCGATCGAGTTCTCGAGTTCGTCGACGGGCGTCTTATCCGCTCCGGGACCGCACCCGACTTCGCCAAAGACTCAACCGACCGCGCTGACTAGGACAGGGATGCACTGATGTCGCTGCAGGAAGAAGTCGAGATCCTCCGCCAGATTCCGCTGTTCGCGAAGCTGGAACCCGCGAAGCTCAAGCTGCTCGCATTCACGAGCCAGCGCTTGTCCTTCGAAGCAGGGCAGCCCCTGTTCAACCAGGGCGAGGCCGGCGACTCGGCCTATATCGTCATCGATGGCGAGGCCGAGGTGTCGATCAATGCCCCGACCGGACCCATCACCATCGCAACCATCGGGCGCCACGCGATTATCGGCGAGATCGCGATTCTCTGCGACGTGCCGCGCACGGCGACGGTGACCGCCAAGACCAGGCTGCTGACGCTGCGCATCGACAAGGACACGTTCTTCCGCCTGATTACGGAGTTCCCGCAGATGGCGGTCGAGATCATGCGCGAGCTCGCCCATCGTCTCGAGCAGACCAACCAACAATTGCGCACGGCGCTCGCGCCGGCGCGTTCGAGCTGAGGCACGTCATGTCGCGTCTGCAGAGCATGATCCGGCGCCTCGAGGCCCAGGTCGCGTGTCTCGACTGGGCCGTGGCGGACATCGCCGCGCTTCCGGGACCCGTGCTCGAACTCGGCCTCGGCAATGGTCGCACCTATGATCATCTGCGCGAACGGCTTGGCGGTGGTCGGACCATCTACGTCTTCGATCGCGCGGTCGGAGCGCATCCGTCCTGTGTGCCGCCGGAGGAATTCCTGACGCTCGGCGATATCCGCGAATCGCTTCCGGCATTCGCTCGGCGTGGCCTTGGGCCGGTCGCGCTCGCGCATGCCGATCTCGGCTCAGGCGACCCGGCGAAGACGCGCGCCATGGCGGATTGGCTCGGGCCGGTCCTGCCGGCGCTGGTCGCTTCCGGCGGTCTGGTGCTTTCGGATCAGCAGCTCGTCGCGGCGGAGCTGCGCGAGATCCAGCCGCCGGTCGGCGAACTGGTGTGGCGGTATTTCGTCTATCGTCGCGTCTGAGCGAGGTCGACGACGACGGGCACGTGATCGGAGGCCTGCGGCCAATCACGCGCGTCTTTCAGCACGTAGATCGCGCGCAGCTGCTCCACGAGCGGCGGCGACAACAGGACATGATCGAGCCGTCGCCCGCGGTCGGAGGCGCGCCAGTCGCGGTTGCGATAACTCCACCACGTGTAGATCTGCTGCGGCTCCGGGAACAGGTGACGCAGCGCATCCACCCAGCCATGGCTGGCGAGCATGGCCGCGAAGCGCGTCGTCTCGGCTGGCGTGTGGCTGACCACGTCGAGCAACTGCTTGTGCGACCAGACATCGGTCTCGAGCGGCGCGACGTTGAGATCGCCGACCATCACACGCGTCGCGCGCGAATCGGCGGCTTTCCAATGCGCGGCGAGATGGTCGAGGAACGCCAGCTTGTGCTCGAATTTCGGATTGGTGGCGGGATCCGCGACATCGCCACCGGCTGGCACGTAAACGCAGTGGATCTCGATGCCGTTCGGCAGCGCCGCCTCGACATGGCGGGAATCCTCCCGTCCGGCCCAGAGTCGCCGACCGTGGCCGTTGAGCGGCAGCCGCGAAATGATGGCGACGCCGTTGTAACCCTTCTCGCCTTGGATGTGCTGATGCGGGTAGCCGAGTTCGGCGATCGCCGCGGCCGGGAAGACGTCGTTGGTCGCCTTGGTTTCCTGCAGGCAGATGACGTCGGCTTCGCTCGTCTTCGCCAGCTGTGCCAGCAGCGGCATCCGCAACCGTACCGAATTGATGTTCCAGGTCGCGATCCGGATCACGTCCTTGGGACGCGGCGGAAGCTTTGCGGCGGCATACGGCGATTTGACTTTGCTCGGCATGGCAACGGCTTCTGCCGGTAGAGGGGCGCCGAGGTCAAGCATGACATCCCCCGCCATCGATAGCGCTTGAGCCTTGAGCCTGAAGCCCCAAAAGGAAGCGCCCGGCCGGGGGGGGGGTGGCCGGGCGCTAGAAACTCCTTTTGGGGAGCTCGGGAGACGTCAGGGGAGCCGCTCCCGAACAATCGGCTAGGCCGATTGCTTCGACGCGAGATATGGCCGATGGCTCCGTGAAGTCAAGCCAACCGGAGTGATTAGGCCGGTCGACCCGACAGGATCTCAGCCCGGATCAAGGCCAAAACCTCATCCGGCGCCTCGAACGGCCAGAGGTGACCTCGTCCGCGTTGGACCACCAGCCGGGCGTGGCCGATGCGGCCAGCGACATCGCTCATCATGGCAGTCACCCAGTCTCGCTGGGGCCCGGCCAGCGGGTCCCCGGACACCAGGAGGACGTCATGAATCCCCGGCATGCGCGCGAGGACTGGAAACAGGATCGGCTGCCCCCAGAGCGCGAAGATCCTGGCCTCCGTGCCGGCAGCGCACGCGAGCACATAGCCAGCACCCTGGGGCCGCAGACTGGCGCGGGCGACGGCGTCGAGCATTCCCGGCGCGAAATGCGTGAAGGGGCCGCGTCCGGCGAGCGCCTCGGTATAGGCCAACGGACTGGGCCAGCGCATGCGCCGGCGCTGGGTCCGCGCGATCAACCCGATCGTGCTTTGCGTGCACTCCCCGAAGAGCGGGTGATCGCTGCTGGGAAAGACCGGCGGCTCGATCAACACCACGTGAGCCAGGTTCATGGCGCCGTAGATCGCGGGCTGGGTGATCGCGAGATGCAGCATCGCGGCTGCCGACAGCGAGTGGCCGACATACGAAATGGCGGCGCCGGGCCGGCATCGCGCAACCGTGGCGATGATGGCCGCCACATCATCCGCCAGCGCGTCGGCGGTGTAGCCGCGCGTCTCGTCGGGTGATTGCGCGCCGCCATGGCCGCGCTGATCGAAGGCGAAGACGTCCGCATCCGCGGCCAGAATTTCGAGCAACGGCAGGTAGCAGCCGGCGGAGAACCCGTTGCAGTGGCCGACGACGATCACGGGTGCGTCGCGCGGGCCGGCATGCAGCCGATACAGCAGCAGGCCGACGCCCTGCGCGCCCGAGACGACGCTCATTTCGGCGAGCGCCGGCGGGATCGATGTGAACCCCGGCATTCAGGCCGCGAGCCGTCGCCCGACGCGGTCGCGTGCGGCGTCGCCGAAAGCGCGGAACAAATTACGGGCGAGCGCATCGATCTCCAGCATCCACTCCGGATGCCATTGCACGCCGACCGCGAAGCGGCGAGCGCCTGTCACCCGCACCGCTTCGATCGTGCCATCGGGCGCCCACGCTTCCACGGTCAAGCCGGGGGCAAGACGGTCGATCGCTTGGGAGTGCAATGAATTGACACGGCTCGTTCGCGCGCCGTCGATGAGCGTGGCGAGCAAACCACCTTGCGTCAGTTCCACCTCATGGGCGACCGCATAACGCTCCGCCATCGGCTTGTCGCCAGGCGCGCGATGGTCGAAGCGGCCGTCGAGTTCATGGACGTGTTGATGCAGCGAGCCGCCGAGCGCGACGTTGAGCTCCTGATGACCGCGGCAGATCGCGAACACCGGCAGGCCGGCCTCCAGCGCCTTCTTGATCAAGGGCAGCGTGGTTGCGTCGCGCCGCGGATCGAGCAGAGTCTCCGGCCGCGGGGCATGGCCGCTGTAGCGCTCGGGCTGCACATTGGACGGGCTGCCGGTGAGCAGCAATCCGTCGAGCCGCGCGACGAGCGCATCGAGGTCCAAGGCAGGTCCGAGCGCCGGCAGGATCACCGGCAGACCGCCGGCGCCCACCGGCACGGCGCGGACATAGGGTTCCGCCACCGCATGAAAATCATGCCGCTGCGTCAGCATGCAGGCCGAGATGCCGATCAGGGGTGGGGACGACACGGACGATCACCTTGGCAAACGAGTTGACGTTGCACGCTCTATCAGTTTCCACGCGTCGGCATGTCTTCGCGGAATTCGAACAGACGCGGATCGATCTGCGCGCCGTTCTGTATCTCCGACAGCGCGACGCGCGTGGTCGCGCCCTGGCTGTCGACGACCACCCAGCTGGCGAGCTGGAGCGGCGCCTCGGCGAAGACGAGCGTCAAACGACCCGCGCGCGGGTCGTCGCTCTGGACCAGGCCGACGCGCACACTTCCCGGGCCGCGCTCCACGCCCGTTACGGTTACCGATCCGGACAAAGTCACGGTCTCGCGCAGCAGGATGCCCGCGGGGGTCGACGAAATCGGCAGATAGGTCGTCTGCTTGAGCTGCTTGTCGTGCTGCAGGATCTGCCCGCGCGCGGCGATGATCAGCAGCGGCACGGGATCGGCGTAGTCGAGGCGCAAGCGCCCGGGTCGCTGCAGATAGATACGGCCCTCGGCGACGCCGCCTTGGTCGGAGATCTGAACGAAGCGCGCTGTCAGCGTCTTCAGCTGATTGAGATAGCTCTCGACGCGCGTCACGTCCTGCTGATCCTGCGCCGTCAACGGCGTCGAGACCGGCGGCGGCGCATTGCGCTGCTGCGCTCGCGCCGCGGGGATTGCGAGACCCGCGGCGAGGCCACTGAGGAGAACGCGTCGAGAGACCATCAACGTCGAGAATTACTCGGCCATGATGGCGTGGGCAAGGCGCGCCGATGCATCAGCGATCGCGGTCGAGATAATCGTGAAGCAACGCGGCGTTGCGCCGATTGGCCGCCCACACGACGTCGAAGAGATCGCCGGCGATCGGCACGGCGCCAATGCCGGTATCGATCGCGATGTTGGCAAGCATCCGCATGAGGATGCGCAAGGGCGCGCCAAGCCGCCACGCCTCGAACACGATCCAACCCGCGAGCACTCCGCCGATCATGTCACCGATCACGGGGACGAGGCCGAGGATCGCATCGAGACCTATCGACTTCTTCATCCCGGGAATCACGATCGCGCCGTCGAGGATCAAGGCCCATCGATCGACGCGGCGGAGCGCCGCCAGCCGATAGCGTGGATCGCGCGCGTTCGCGTGACGCCACGCCGCCAGCCGGCGCATTGCCTCGGCGATCTGCTCGGCGAGACTCGAACGGCCTGTCGTCGTGCTCAATTCAATGAACTCCCTCGAATCGTGCGCGCGATCACGGCGCCGGCTTGCGGCTGGTTTGCGCCGCCTCCTGCTGCGTCCGCCACAGCGAGTAGACCACACCTCCCGCGATCAGGGCCACGGTCACCGACAGCGAGATGTAGGGCGGCATCTTCCCGATGATGTTGACGAGGAAGATCTTGGTCCCGATGAACACCAGAACGAGCGCCAGCGCGTATTTCAGATATTTGAAGCGATGGATCATGGCCGCCAGCGCGAAATAGAGTGCCCGCAAACCGAGGATTGCGAAGATGTTCGACGTGTAGACGATGAAGGGATCCTGGGTGATCGCGAAGATCGCCGGCACCGAGTCCACGGCGAAGATCAGATCCACGGCTTCGACGAGCACCAGGCAGAGGAAGAGCGGGGTCGCAAACCACACGAGCTTGCCTGTCACGGGGTCTGCACGCTTCACCCAGAAACTTTGGCCATGCATCGTCTCCGTCACGCGCAAGTTGCGGCGCATGAAGCCGAGTATCGGGTTGGCGCCGACACTGTCCTGCTGGTCCGCCATCCACAGCATCTTGAGTCCGGTGAACAGCAGGAACGCGCCGAACACGTAGAGGATCCAGGTGAACTGACTGACCAGCGCCGCACCGAGCGCGATCATCGCGCCGCGCATCACGATGACGCCGAGGATTCCCCAGAACAACACGCGATGCTGGTACATGCGCGGCACCGCGAAATACGTGAAGATCATCGAAATGGCGAAGACGTTGTCGAGCGACAGCGACCACTCGACCATGAAGCCCGTGTAGTACTCGATGGCGGATTGCGGTCCCATGCTCCACCACACCCAGCCGCCGAAAACGAGCGCGAGCGCGAAGTAGAAACCCGAGAGCTTGAGGCTCTCGGCGACCTCGATCTCCTTCTGATTCTTGTGCAGGAGCCCGAGGTCGAGAACGAGAACGGCGAGGACGATCGCGAGAAACGCGACCCACATCCAGACCGGTTTGCCGAGAAAGGAATCGAGAAAGAAGACGGAAAGAGCTTCCATGTCGGACCCACTTCGAGATGGCATGCGGCCGATGGTTACGACCGCGATGCGCGATTGGCGGAATGGCGATCCGACATCACACGCGCCGTGTCTCAGCGCGTACCAGAGGGGCCCGAATGCCGAGAGGCAGTTGGGGATCTCGAACTTGGCCGGCAAGGGGACGGCATGAAAAACATGGTCGCCGCCGGCGCACCGCGCGGCGAGCGCGAGTGTCGTTGCATGGTTGGTTAACGCGCGGTCAAATGAGCCGCTTCTCCAGGGAGATTCGCGTCGTGCCTCAGATGCATGAGGTCTTCACCATGTCGTCCGTCGCCGCGTTTGGCGTCAGCGGATCGCCGCCCTCTGACCGCCGGCTGGATTGAGCGGAGCCGGGCGTCATGTGGGCCCTCCTCACGTTTGGCGCTTCGATCTTGCTCGCTCTGCCGTCATTCGACGCCGCCGCGTGGCAGCCCATCGACGGCCGCATCCTGCAATTCGGGCGTGACGACGCGCTCGCGGATGTCGAAATCAGCGTCCAGATCTCGGGACCGCCGAGCGCCCTGGCCAATTTGACGAAGCCACAGCCTTTCGTGGTTGCACGCAGCGACGCGGCAGGCCGTTTTCGCATCGATCTGCCGCGGGAGGCCGGCGCGGTCGCCTGGGACAAGGTCGAGGCCGTCATCCTGAGTTTCGTCCGCCCGAATTTTCGTACCCATGCGGATCATCTTCGCCGAGTGCAAATCGCGCGACCGATCGAGATCCGACTGGAGCGTGACCTGAAGGCCGCGGCGCTGAGCGAAAAGCTGCGTGCTCAGCTCGAGAAACTGCGCCCGGGTGCATCCAATACGATCTACGTCGTTCCCTACGCCGTTCGCGGGCAGGCCGGTCCTGCTGCTGCGGACGTCGCCGAGGCTCTCAAGGCGAGTCTCGGTCGCGCGGTGCGCCAGCATGTATCCGCCTTCACGCTCGCCAATCCGCCGCCCGAGATCAGCGTCAGGCTTCTCGACCCCAAAGAGTTCGAGATCGACGATACGACTCCACTCGGCGCCGTCGCCGATGTCCTGGATGCGCTGGCTGTGATGGCCGGCCGCATCGACCCGGGTGCTGCGCGGCCGCGCGCAACGACGGTGATCGTATCGACGTTTTTTCTGAGCCAATCGATCGCGACTCTGCCGGTCTCGTACAAGACCGAGGATGCGATGTCGCTCCAGGCTGCGCCCATGGCCACCGAGCTGCAGCGCGCGCTCGCGCCGAAATGGTCGCGTTTGGCCGTTCTTGCCATCGGCGCGCGGGAGCTGCAGCAAGCGCGCAGCGTCGGTGATGTACAGCGTCTGCGCGCGGTCCAGCAGCTGCTGGTCCAGGAACTGCGCGGCACCGGCCGCATGAGCGCCGATTTCGTGCCGCAGCTCCAATCATTGCAGAGGGAAGCCGAGGAGGCGCTGCGGCGTCTGGGGCAGCGATGACCCGGGTCCGGCGTCTTGCGCTGATTTTGCTGCTCCTGAGCGGGCCGGCCAGCGTGGCCGCGGCGGCTGACGGGGTCGTGGGGTTCGAACGTGGGTTGCCGCGCTCGGGCAACGTCGCGCTGGGTGGCCGGACCAAGCTCGTGGTCGTCGAGTTCCTGGATCCGAAGAAGACCGGGCTGGGCAAGGCCGTCGCCGCGTTGCTGTTCAGGGATATCTTCTCCGCCGTGCTGGATCAGGCCGGCGCCAGCATCGTCTACGCGCCGGCGCCGACCAGTCAGCGGCCCGCCGAAATGGCGGAGCGCGACCTCCATCGCGCGGCGCTGCGCATCGGCGCCGAGCAGCAGGGCCGCCTCGTGCTCTGGGGTTCGATCGAACCGATCGGGGATGCGCTGGTCCTCACCACCGCGCTGTCAATGCTTTCGGCGGGGGAGGATCCCGAGCTGGTCGTCCAACTCACCGTCACGCGCCAGCCGGTACAGGATGTCGCCGCCGAGTTCCCATGGACACGCTTCGATCTGCCGCCGATCTCGATCCGGCGCGCGGAGCTGTTCAATCGACTGGGCGTCGTCGGCGCTTCCGGCATGCCGCTGCGCGCGGCGCCGGAGGCGAGCGCGGCCGTGCTGCGCAGCGCGCGGCCGGGCGAAGTCCTGCAGGTGCGCGACATGCTCGACGAATGGTTCGTGATCAGCGATGGCAGCCGTCAGGTCTATGTCGACGCCAAGCCGCGGCAGGATCTCGCCACCGGCATCCAGTTGCTGCCGCGCCGGATTGCCGGCGGCGCCGACGAGGCGTTCCATGCCGACTCGACCGAACGCAGCAACGTCCTGGGGCGGCTCGAGATCCAGCGCGTCTATCCGGTTCTCAACCGTCGCGTCATCGATGGTCAGGCCTGGTATCACATCGATGCGGGCGGGCGGCGCGGCTGGGTGATGCAGGGACGCGTCGCCGGCTTGCAGGATCTGGCCATCACCAATCTCGCCGTCGCGGCGCTGCGCTATGTTTTCGGGAATCCCGGCGGAGCGGAGCGCGAGCTGCGTCGCTTCCTCGCCCGCCCCGAGGCCGAACGTACCAACGTCAATACCGCCGGTGCGCTCCAGATGCTTGGCGTGACGATGCTGCGTCGCGGCGATCTGGATGCGCAGAACCAGGCGGTGGCCTCGAGCCTGTTCGATCGTGCGATCGAGGAAACGCCCTATGATCCGGCCGCCTACAATCTCCGCGCCATCGTTCGTCTCGGCCTGCAGGGCGGCCTTGCTGCCGTCGACGATCTCGACGCCGCGCTCGCACTCGACCCGCTGAACGGACGCACGCGCATTCTCGCCGCTGCGCTCAAACGCGCGAGCGAAAGCGCCGGCCCGACGGCCATCGCCGAGCTGAAGCTGCGTGATCTCGTGCTGCAGCGGCGCATCGATGCGCTGCTGCAGCGCTTCTCCGCGCGCGGCGCGCAACAGGAAGAGCCGCGTCGCTTGATCGAGGACATGCGGCGGATCTTCGAACCACCGCGACGATAGGCTGTTCACTCGAGCGTGAAGCGACGACCGCGCTGAGTCTTGCCGAACTCCGCCAGGAGCGGCTGGACGAGTCGCACCAGGAATTGCGCGCGATCGGCTTCGGCGTCGTCGTATTGGACGCTGCCTTGCCAAGCGCGCTTGCCGGTGCGCGCATCCTCGAAGGACGCGTTGATCACGTAGCGCAGGCTGCGCGCTGAGCTGGGCCCGGTCGTGCCAGGCGCTCGGCGCAGCGGCCGATCCGGCAGTTCGACTGCGGGCCGCTCGGCGAGACCCGAGGATTGGCCGGTCGATGCCTCGGGGCCGCGCGGCCGTGCTGGCGCGCCCGCGCCCAGCGGCCGGACCTCGGTCGCGAAACTCAGACGCCACATCGCGCCCGACTCGACGACACGGTAGCCGGACCGCACCAGCACGCGCCGCATCTCGTCGCGCACGCGCAGGTTCTCCACCGAGTCATCGAGCGGCGCGACGTCGATGGTCGGCGACGTCGCCAGAGTTTCGAAGGCGCGGCCGGTGACACGGCCAGGCCGCGTTTCCTGAGCCATGGCCCGCGGGGCATGTAAAGCCGTGAAGCCCCCCGCGATCCAGCCGATAGCCATGAGAAGGCAGCGACGTTCCATGATGATCCCTCCTGTCGACCGGGATGGCGATCCCGGGGGGTCGCGCTCTAGGCCGCGTAGTCGCCCTTGGGCGCGAGGACTTCGCGCTTGCCGACATGGTTGGATGCGCCGACGACGCCTTCCTTCTCCATGCGCTCCACGATGCGCGCGGCGCGATTGTAGCCGATCTGGAAGTGGCGCTGGATGAAGCTCGTCGAGCATTTGCGCTCGCGGCAGATCAGCGCCACCGCCTGGTCATAGAGCTGGTCCGACTCGCCGCCTTCACCGGAGCCCGGCGGCGCGCCAAGGCCTGGCATGCCGCCGAACTCCTCGACCTCCTCGGTCACTTCCTCGACATAGCTCGGCTCGCGCTGCGCCTTGAGGAAGGCCACCACGGCCTCGACTTCGCGATCGGACACGAACGGCCCGTGCACGCGCGTGATGCGCCCGCCACCCGCCATGTAGAGCATGTCGCCCTGGCCGAGCAGCTGCTCGGCGCCCTGTTCGCCGAGGATCGTGCGGCTGTCGATCTTCGACGTGACCTGAAAGGAGATGCGCGTCGGAAAATTCGCCTTGATCGTGCCGGTGATGACGTCAACCGAGGGGCGCTGCGTGGCCATGATCAAATGGATGCCGGCGGCGCGCGCCATCTGCGCGAGGCGCTGCACCGCCCATTCGACATCCTTGCCGGCGACCAGCATCAGATCGGCCATCTCGTCGACGATGACGACGATGAACGGCAGCGGCGTGAGATCGAGCGGCTGATCCTCGAAGATCGGCTTGCCTTCGCCGTCGAAGCCGGTCTGGACCTTGCGCGTCAGGACCTCGCCCTTGCGCTTGGCTTCGACGAGGCGCGCGTTGTAGCCGGCGACGTTGCGCACGCCGAGCTTGGACATCGCGCGATAGCGGTTCTCCATCTCGCGCACGACCCATTTCAGCGCGACCACGGATTTCTTCGGATCGGTGACGACGGGCGCGAGCAGATGCGGGATGCCGTCATAGACCGACAGCTCGATCATCTTGGGATCGACCATGATGAAGCGGCAATTCGCCGGCGAGTGGCGATAGAGCAGCGACAGGATCATCGTGTTGATCGCGACCGACTTGCCCGAACCGGTCGTGCCGGCGATCAGCAGATGCGGCATGCGTGCGAGATCGGCGACGACCGGCGTGCCGCCGATGTCCTTGCC
>JANNTF010000806.1:0-5845 GCA_031403455.1 Alphaproteobacteria bacterium
CTTTCGCCGTCCGCGATGCCAAGGCAGCGCTCGACTCCTACGCGCGCTTCCTGTGCGTGCCGGGCGATACGAAGATCATGGAGTACGCCAAGTCGCGCAATCGCGTGGCGCTCTTCAATCTCGGCGGCATCGAGTATCAGCTCTGCCAGTCGATGGACCCCGGCGGGCGCTTCGACGAATGGATCAAGGCGCGCGGCGGCGAGGGGCTGCACCACATCTGCTATGCCGTCGACGACATCGGGAAGGCGCTCGCGCATGCGCAGGTCAATGGCGCGGCGCTGCGCGGCTGCAAGGGCTGCGGCGGCGTCGAGGGCGCGCATCCGCATCCCGAAGGCTATGTCGCCTTCCTCGACAACGATGCCGGCGGCATCGAGATCGAGTTCATGCAGGTCTACACGCCCGAGGACCTCGCGAAATACAAACAGGTGAAGGGAATCTGATCGCCATGGCAAAAGCAATCAAGGCAGCGGCCGCCGGAGCGAAGGGCGCTGCGGCGCAGGCCGTCACCGTCGGCACCGCGAGCGCGGCGCCGGGAACGGTGGCGTTCGGCGCGATCCCGGTGACCAAGCTCGCCGGCGGTGGCGCCGTCGAGATCCCGGTCGCGGTCCTGAACGGGACCAAGCCCGGCAAGGTCCTGTGGATCGACGGCGCGATCCACGGCGACGAGCCCGAGGGCGTGCTGTGCTGCCAGCTCCTGCTGAAGGAAATCGACCCGAAGAAACTGACGGGCGCGCTCGTGCTGGTGCCCGCGATCAATGTCGCGGCATTCGAGGCGGCGTGTCGCGGCAATCCGCTTGACACGTTCAGCCACGACGCCAACCGCATCTATCCCGGCCGCCCGAACGGCTATCTCACGGAGCGCGTCGTCTACGAGCACTCGCAATGGCTGAGCAAGGTCGCCGACCTCGAGATCTCGATCCATTCCGGCGGCGCGCATTCGTTTCTCGCGCCGTCGATGTTCGTCGACGAGCGGCCGGAATCGGTGGAGCTCGGCACCGCGCTCGGGCCCGGCTGGGGCTGCATCATGTCGTCGCCCAATCCCAAGGGCAATCCGATGGCCTTCATGGCCGAGCACGGCAAGGTCGGCATCACCGTCGAATGCGGCGGCCGCTCGGCCACCTCGCCTTCGGCCTTCGCCGATATCGGTCGCATGCTCGCCGACGCGATGCTCAACGTCATGCGCCATTACGGCATGATCGCTGGCAAGGCGAGCTACGACGCCAATCGTACCAAGGGCGTGCAGCAGGCGCTGCTCGCACCTGCTTCCGGCATCTATCTGCCCGAGCCCGACATCAAGTTTCTCGAGATGATGAAGGAAGGCACGCGCATCGCGCGCATTGCGGACCTTTTCGGCAACACCTTGGCCGAGCTGGCGGCGCCCGCCGACGGCATGATCTTCGGTCTGCGTGCTCTGCCGACCGTGACGACCGGCGACTGGTGTTGCTTCTTCAACAAGGTCCAGGGCCGGCGCAACTGAGGGTCACGCCGACGACGTCGAGATCGCGCGCGATCCGGCTGGACTGAGTGGTGGTTGATCCACGGCGCCCGTAATGGCGCGGACGTGCGACGGTGTATAGCATCGACGAACACATCACTGGAGAGGGGTGGGATATGGCGTACGGCAGAAAGTCCTTCGCACCGATACTGGAATCATTTGCAGCGGTTGCATCCAGCCTGTCGTTGTTGGCGGCCGCCATGGTGGCCGTCACACTCGGGCCGGATGAAGCCGCTGCGCAAACACCGCGCCGCGGCGGCACGCTGACCGTCGCGCGGCCGGCGGATATCTCGGTCTGGGATCCGAAGTTCACCAACGACACCAACTCGATCCAGGCGCAGTATCAGATCTACGCCACGCTGATTCAGAACTCGTCGGACGGCAGGGAGCTGCGCCCCTATCTCGCGGAATCGTGGGAACTCAGTCCGGACTCCAGGATCTATACGTTCCGGCTGCGGGCCGCCGCCAAGTTCTGCGACGGCTCGCCGATCACCGCCGAGGACGTGAAGTTTTCGATCGAACGCGCCATGGAGCGGGACTCGCGCGTCACGTGGCAGTTTCCGGCGAGCCCGGTCGTCGAGGCGCTCGATCCGCTGACCATCCGCATCACGCTCGCCCGGCCGAATGTTGCCTTCGTGAGCTACCTCACGCTCTGGGGAAGCACGGTCTTGTCGAAGGCCTACACCGAGCGGGTCGGGCAGCAGGAGATGGGCCAGAGGCCGCTCGGCAGCGGCCCCTTCTGCCTCGCGCGCTGGGACCGCGGGCAGGTCGTCGTCCTGCGGCGGAACCCGCATTACTGGGAGACCGAACGCCCCTATCTAGACGAGGTTCACCTGCGCGTCATCGCGGACGAAAACGCCGCCGTGCTGCAGTTGCGGGGCGGCCAGATCGACGTTGCGTTGAGCGTTCCACACAACCAGTTCCGGGCGCTTAGCGGCGTGCCGGGCATCACCGTGAGCCGGGTCACGCTCTATGCGAGCTCATCCTTCGTTCCGAACGTCCGGGCGTTTCCCGCGTTCAGGGACGTGAATGTGCGCCGGGCGATGCTGTACGCGCTCGACCGGCAGGCCATGGTCGACGCCATTCTGTTCGGCAACGGCGAACCGGTGCAGTCGCCCTTCTACGGACCAGGGCTGCTGTTCCACACGGCCGAGTTCGGCGTTCCCCATGATCTGGAGATGGCCAAGCGGCTGATGGCGCAAAGCGCTTTCCCTCAAGGTTTCAGCTTCCGGCTGGTCGTGCCCAGCGGCGACGACATGGCAAACCAGACGGCGGTCATCGTCACCAATCAACTCGCCCAGATCGGCATCCGCGCCCAGGTCCAGCCGACCGAAGCCGGAACCATCCTGCAGCTCAGGGCCAGCGGCCAGTTCGACATGTTCTACAAGCTGGGATCGAATACTGTGATCGACCCGGCCATGAACATTCCGTTCGATTTCTGGTCGCGGGAGGAAGGCGGCACCGACTCGGCTTTCTCCGGCTACCGCAACGAGGAACTCGTGCGCCTCAGCAAGGCGGCGGAAGGCGAGCAAGACGTGGCGCGGCGCACCGCGCTGTATCGCGAGTTCCAGCGCATCGCGATGGCGGAGGCGCCGCAGCTCTACCTGTTCCATCCGTCGACCGTCTACGCGACGCGCAACAACGTGCAAGGCTTCGCGATCTTCCCGACGCGGGTGTTCCGCTTCTGGGAGACCTGGAAGACCAATTGACACGACGGCATCGGCGGCGCCCCGGCCGCGTCGGCTGGGGCGCTCGCAGCCCGGTCCGCCAGCTTGGGTGTGACGTGCTGTGAGTCTTTCCAAGTTTTTCCTCGCCAGGCTGGCACATCTGGGGCCGGTGCTGTTCGGCGTCGTCCTGGTGGTGTTCCTGTTCGTCCGCCTCATCCCCGGCGATCCAGCCATGGTCATGCTCGGGGCCTATGCGACCGACGAAACTCTGGCCGCTCTGCGTGCGGATCTCGGCTTGGACCGACCGATCTGGACCCAGTTCGCGATCTTCTTCGGGCATGTTCTTGGCGGCAATCTTGGCGACTCCCTGGTGTTTCGCCGTCCGGTATTCGATGTGGTCCTTGAACGACTGCCGGCCACCGCCTCGCTGACACTCTACGCGGTCCTCCTATCGCTTCTGCTCTGCGTTCCCCTTGCCGTCGCCTCCGCGCTGCGGGTCAACAGCGTGCTGGATCAGGTGATCCGTTCGACGACGACGCTCGCCCTCGCCATGCCCTATTTCTGGCTCGGACTGAACTTGCTGATCCTGTTCGCGGTGATCGTCCCTCTGTTTCCCGTCGCCGGGTACGGGTCGAGCCTCGACGAGCGCTTGTGGCATCTGTTCCTGCCCGCGCTCACGATCGCGCTGCATCTTGGCCCGACCCTGATGCGGACCCTGCGCGACACGATCATCGAGGTCATGCAGGCGCCCCATGTTGAGTTCGCGCGCACCAAGGGACTGCCACGCGGTAAGCTGATTCGCCGTCACGTGCTGCGCAACGGGCTGATGGCGACCGTCACGATTCTCGGCGTCAACATCGGCTGGCTGATGGGCGGATCGGTCGTCATCGAGAACGTCTTCAACATCCCCGGCCTGGGGCAGTTGATCATCAGCTCGATCGACGCGCGGGACTATCCGGTGATCCAGGGGGTCGCGCTCGTCTTCGGCTTGCTGGTGATCTGCATCAACCTGGTCACAGACTTGGTCTACGCCCTGCTCGACCCGCGGGTGACCTATGGATGACGGTCGAAGCACCGCCGCTTCCGTCCCGCTTGGCAGGGGCGGCCAGGAGATTCTCGGGCCGAGTCCTTCCGAGCGGGGCGCGTTCGCGCGTGTTCTGGGGCGCAGAGGCAATCTGATTTTCGGCGGCGGGATGCTGACGATCATCCTGCTCGCCAGCCTCTTCGCGTCCGACATCTCGCCCTACGATCCGATCGCTCAGAACCTGCGCAACACGCTGCAGCCGCCGAGCCTCACGCATCCGTTCGGCACCGACAATTTCGGCCGGGACATTTTCTCCAGGGTCCTGCACGCCGCGAAGGTCGACGTGACGATCGGCTTCCTGTGCGTGCTGTTCCCGTGGATTCTCGGGTCGATCCTCGGCGCGATCGCTGGCTATGTCGGCGGGGTGATCGACACGGTCGTGATGCGAACAGTCGACACCTTCATGGCGTTCCCGTTCCTGATCATGGCGATCGGCGCGATTGCGGTCCTCGGACCGGGTGTGACCAGCATGTGCATCGCGCTCACCCTGAGCGGCTGGAGCATCTACGCCCGGATCGTCCGGGCCGAAGTCCTGGTGGCCCGCAAGAGCGATTACGTCCTCGCGGCAAGGGCGCTTGGCTATCCGGATACGCGCATCCTCCTGCGGCATATTCTTCCCAACGTGATCACGCCGACCATCATCTTCGCCGTGACGAGCATGGTCCTCGTGATCCTGTCCACGGTCACCCTCAGCTTTCTCGGCCTCGGTATCCCGCCCCCGGCGCCCACCTGGGGCTCCATGATCGCCGAGGGGAAGAACTTCATCTTCACGGCCTGGTGGATCATCACCTTGCCGGGGATCGCCATCGTCGTGGTGGGATTGGCGCTGAGCCTGCTCGGCGACGGCGTCGCGGCTCTGTTGCGCGGCGAGAGCGGCCGATGAGCGCGCTGCTCGAGGTCAGCAACCTCACCACGCGCATCGCAACGCGCCGGGGCGTCCTTACGATCGTGGACGGCGTCAGCTTCACGCTCGACGAAGGCGAATGCTTCGGCCTGGTCGGGGAAAGCGGCTCGGGCAAGAGCATGGTGTGCCGCTCGATCCTGCGCCTCCCGCCGACGATTCCTGCCTTGATGTCGGGCCGGATCGATTTCGACGGCGATAACCTATTGCTGAAGACCGACCGCGAGCTGAATCGCGTGTGCGGGCGCCAGATTGCCATGATCGTGCAGGATGCCATTGCGGCGCTGAATCCGGTGCTGCCCGTCGGCATCCAGATCGCCGAGGCCATGCTCGAGCACGGCGTCGCCGCGTCACGCAGCGATGCGCGCGCACGGGCCGTGGCGCTCATGCGCAAGGTCGGCATCCCGGCGCCTGAGAGTCGCATCGACGATTACCCGCACGAGTTCAGCGGCGGGATGTGCCAGCGCGTGGTGATTGCCACGGCCCTCGCCTGCTCGCCGCGAATCATCCTCGCCGACGAACCCACCACCGCGCTGGACGTCACCATCCAGGATCAGATCCTGAAGCTCCTCGCCGAACTCCAGCGAGAGTTGCGTCTCGCCGTCGTCCTGGTGACCCACGACATGGGCGTCGTGGCGCAGAACTGCCAGCGCGTGGCCGTCATGTACGCAGGTCGCTTCGTCGAGCTTGCCGAAACC
>JANNTF010000807.1:0-2710 GCA_031403455.1 Alphaproteobacteria bacterium
GCCTCGGAGCTCGGCAAGTCGGTCGATTCGCGCGTGCTCATCGCACGCTCGCCAGCAGCGCGGCGCGTACGCGATCGGGCGTGGCCGGCACCTGGCGCAACCGCACGCCGGTCGCATGGTGGATCGCGTTGAGGATCGCCGGCGCAGTCGGGATCAGCGCCGGCTCGCCGATGCCCTTGGCGCCATAGGGCCCGAGCGGCTCGGCATCCTCGATCAGGAAGATCTCGATCGGCGGCACGTCGCCGATGGTCGGGATCAGATAGTCGTGCAGATTCTCGGTGCGGCCCGGCAGGTATTCCTCCATCAGCGCGAGGCCGAGCCCCTGCGCGATGCCGCCTTGGATCTGGCCCTCGACCTGAGTCGGATTGATCGCGCGGCCGACATCATGCGCGGCGACGATGCGCAGCACTTTGGTCGTGCCGAGTTCGAGATCGATCTCGATCTCCGCGATCTGCGCGGCGAAGCCATAGGTCGCGTAGGGCACGCCCTGCCCATCGCCATCGAGCGCGGTCGTCGGCGGATCGTAGCGGCCGCTGCCCATCACGACGCAGCCTTTCGCGATCTCCGGCAAGCGCGTGAGATCGACATTGCCGAGCCGCTCGAGCTGGCGGCGCAGGTCCTCGGCCGCCGCCTTGGTGGCATTGCCGGACACGAAAGTCTGACGCGAGGCCGAACTCTTGCCGGCGTCGCGCGTGAGATCGGTATCGCCGGTGACCAGCCGGATGCGCGACGGCGCGACGCCCAAGGCCTCGGCGGCGATCTGCGTCATGATCGTGTTCGAGCCCTGGCCGATATCGAGCGCGCCCGAGAACAGCGTGATGGTGCCGTCGCGCGCGATGCCGATCTCGATCTCCGAGGGATTGGACATCGAGGTATTGCCGATGCCGTACCACATGCAGCCGATCCCGACGCCGCGGCGCGAGGTGTCGGCCGTGTGGTTGTAGCTTTCGGCCGCCGCGCGCAGCGCGTACCAGCGCGGACGCAGCGCCTCGAGGCAAGCCTGCAGCCCGGCGCTGGCTTCGAGTTTCTGCCCGCTCGCGGTGACCGAGCCTGCCTTGAGCGCATTGCGATGGCGGAACTCGAGCGCATCGATGCCGAGTTGCGCGGCGAGTTCGTCCATCAAGGCCTCATGCGCGATCGCCGCTTGCGGCACGCCGAAGCCGCGGAACGCGCCGGCCGGCGGCTCGTTGGTATGCACGGCGCAAGACGTCGCACGGACATGCGCGACCTCATAGGGACCGGTCGCATGGACGGGCACGCGATTGGCGACGGTCGGCCCCCAGGACGCATAGGCGCCGGTGTTGAAATCGCCGTGGAAGATCGCGCTCACCAGCTTCCCGCCGCGATCGGCCGCGAACGTCGCGGTGATGCAGGCGGGGTGACGCTTGGTCGAGGACGCCATCGATTCGGGGCGCGTGTAGACGCAGCGCACGGGCTGGCGAAGATGCCACGCCGCGATCGCGATCAATGGCTGCACGGAGAGATCGAGCTTGCCGCCGAACCCGCCGCCGACCGCCGAGGGAAGGATGCGGACCTGCGTGGGCGCGAGACCCATCACATGGGCGATCTCGTCGCGATCCATGTAGGGCGTCTGCGTGGTCGCGAAGATCTCGATGCGATCGCCGACGCGCTGGGCCCAGCCGGCCTCGGGCTCGATATAGGCGTGCTCAACGAACGCGGTCTCGAAGACTCCGCTCGTGACGGCCGCGGCGCTGGCTTGCGCGCGCTCCGGATCGCCGCGCGCGACCCGGCCGCGCACCAGCACGTTGTCCTGGAGATGCGCATGCAGCTTGCGCGCGTCGGGCGCAAGGCCTGCAGCGATCCCGATGATCGGGACGCGCACACTCCATTCGATCGGCACTTCGTCATCGCGGATTGCGGCGATCGTCCTGTCGTCGCCGACCAAGGCGACCACCGCCTCGCCGCGATAGCGCACTTCGCCATCGGCCAGAACGGGCTGATCCTTGCCCGTGGGGTAGATGCCGAAGACATTCGAGCCCGGCACGTCCTTGGCCGTGAACACACACCGCAGGCCGGGGTACTTCGCGTGCAGCGCGCGCAGGTCACCGAGCGTGAATCGCGCCGCGGCATGGGGCGAGCGAACCGCGCGCAGCACGAGCGCATCGGCGGGCCAGGCATCCGCGCCATAGATCTCGCGGCCATCGAGCTTTGCGATCCCGTCCACCTTGGCCAGCCGCGCACCGATCGCCGAACCAAAAATCGATCCAGCGTCGATTTTGTCGGTTCGCAAAATCGACGCTGGATCGATTTTCAGACTCAGGATCGCTTCGACGATCTTGCGGTAGCCGGTGCAGCGGCAGAGCACGCCGCCGAGGGCGTCGAGCACGGCCGCCTCATCGGGCGCCGGGTTGCGGCTGAGCAGATCATCGGCGGCCATCAGCATGCCCGGCGTGCAGATGCCGCATTGCGCCGCGCCATGCGCGTGGAACGCCGCCTGCAGGGGCGAGAGCCGGCCGTCTTGCGCGAGCGCCTCGACCGTCACGACCGATCGCCCCGCGACCTGGCCGATCGCGGTGAGGCAGCTGCAGATCTGCGCCGCATCGAGCCGCACGGTGCAGGCGCCGCAATCCCCGGCATTGCAGCCGATCTTGGTGCCGGTGAGACCGAGTTCCTCGCGCAGCACATCGCTGAGCCGCGTCACCGGATCGACATCGAGCGCGACCGGCCGGAAATTGACGGTGAATTCCAG
>JANNTF010000808.1:0-3759 GCA_031403455.1 Alphaproteobacteria bacterium
TGGGGTCCGTGCCGCGCTTCACGCGCATCCGGTACAACTGGACGTCGCTGACCGGGGAGCATCTCACGCGCGAGGCCGATGGCTTTCATGCGCGCGTGGTGCAGCACGAGTGCGATCATCTCGACGGCGTGCTGTATCCCCAACGCATGATCGACATGTCGTTGTTCGGCTTCGCCGAGGAAATTCAAAAGCGCGTTGCGGAGGCCGCCAATGCCGACCAGGATTGAGTTCGACCACGATGGCGTGCGGCGCGCGATCCTCTCCGCCGCCCTGTCGCATGTGCCCTTCGATGGCTGGACGCAGGCTGCCCTGAATGCCGGCGCGCGCGACGCCGGCCACAGCCCGGTGGATGTCGTGCGCGTCTTCCCGGGAGGTCCGGTCGAAGCGATCGCGTTCTGGTCGACCGATGCGGATCGACGCATGCTCGCGGCGCTCGAGACGATGGGGTTGGCCAAGCTGCGTGTGCGCGAGCGCATCGCGACGGCCGTGCGCCTCCGGCTCGAGGATGTCGTTGCGCATCGCGAGGCGTTGCGGCGGGCGCTCGGGCTGCTCGCCCTGCCCCATAACGCCGCGCGCGGCGCCGATCTCACCTGGCGCAGCGTCGATGCGATCTGGTGGGCGGCGGGCGACAACTCGACGGATTTCAATTTCTACACCAAGCGCGGCTTGCTGACGGCGGTCTACGCCGCGACCCTGCTGCGCTTCCTCGATGATCGCTCCGAAGGGTGCGCCGAGACCTGGGGCTTTCTCGATCGGCGACTCGCCGAGGTCATGCGCGTGCCCAAGATGCTCGGCGACTTGCAGGCGCGTCTGGCCAAGCTGCCCAATCCATTAAGGTTCCTGCGTGGCCGCCCGTTCACCGGGCGCTAGACTCGATCGTTGCGCGGCCGCAATCGGGTGACATGCCCCATCTTGCGACCCGGTCGCGCCTCGGCCTTGCCGTAGAGATGCAGGCAAGCGCCGGGCTCAGCCACCAGACTCGGCCAGGCATTCACCTCGTCGCCGATCAGGTTCTTCATGACCGCATCGCTGTGCCGCACGGGCGAGCCCAGCGGCAAGCCCGCGATGGCGCGAACCAGCTGTTCGAACTGGCTGGTCGTGCACGCATCGATCGTCCAATGGCCTGAATTATGCGGCCGCGGCGCCAGCTCGTTCACCAGCACGCGACCTTCACGTGTCACGAACATCTCCACGGCGATCAGGCCGACGAGGTCGAGTCGCTGCGCGATCCGCGTCGCGACGCGCTCGGCCTCGTGCGTGATCGTGGGCGCCAGCCCGGCCGGGGCGATCGTCTCGTCGAGAATGTGATTCACATGGCGATTCTCGACCGGGACATAGCTGGCCGCCGCGCCGTCGATGCCGCGCGCGGTGATGACGGAGACCTCCGACGTGAAATCGACGATGGCCTCGAGCACGCAGGGCACCTGGCCGAAGCGCGTGAAGGCGGCCGTGGCTTGCGCGAGATCGTGCACGCGCGCCTGACCCTTGCCGTCATAGCCCAGGCAGGCAGTCTTGAGAATCGCCGGCGGCGGGATGCGCGCGAGCGCGGGCGTCAGATCCGTCGCGTGCGCGATGGTCGCGAAATCCGTGGTCGCGATGCCGGCCTCGTTGAGGGCGCGTTTCTCGTGGATGCGGTCCTGACAAACCGCCAGCACGGCCGGGGACGGTCGTACCGGCTTCAACCGGGCGAGCGCCTCCACGGGAGCCAGCGGAATATTCTCGAACTCGTAGGTGATGACATCGACGCCGGCGGCGAAACGCGCCAGCGCGTCATGATCGTCATAGGCCGCACGGAACGTCGCCTCGCTCACCTGACTCGCCGGCGCATCGGCTTCGGGGCAGAAGACATGCGTGCGATAGCCGAGGCGCGCGGCGGCGAGGGCGATCATGCGGCCGAGCTGGCCGCCACCGAGGATGCCGATGATCGAGCCTGGCGGCAGGGCCCGCGGGCGGCTGCTCACCGCGTGCCTCGACCCGGCGTTGGCGCGTCGCTGGGCGCATGGGCGACAGCCGCGGTCTGGCGTGCCCGCCAGGCTTCGAGCCGGATCGCGAGGGCACGGTCGCCGAGCGCCAGTATCGCCGCCGCCAGCAGGCCGGCATTCTTGGCGCCCGCTTCGCCGATCGCCAGCGTGCCGACGGGAATGCCGCCGGGCATCTGCACGATCGACAGCAGGCTATCGAGACCGTTGAGGCTGCGGCTCCGCACCGGAACGCCAAGCACGGGCAGGATTGTCATGGCGGCCGCCATGCCCGGCAGATGCGCGGCGCCGCCCGCGCCGGCGACGATCACCTTCAATCCACGCCGCTTGGCCGAGCGCGCATAGGCGACCAAACGCTGCGGGGTGCGGTGTGCGGAGACGATGCGGGTTTCATAAGTCACACCAAGGTCATCGAAGATCGCGGCTGCCGATTTCATAGTCGCCCAGTCGGACTGGCTGCCCATGATCAGCCCGACGACCGGGGCTCGCTTCGCCATCTTGAGTGAACTCCATCACAGACACGTGAATGACACGGCACGAGTATAGGGTTGAATGACGGGCGCACAATTGACCGCGACGCGCTTCCGATTGGCGTCACGGTAACGAAGGCTTTACGATGCGAAACTACTTTCTCGACATTAATCCTCGTCGCCGTCCCGAACCGCGACTCCCTCCGATGCCGAGTGCAAAACCCATTTATCGCCGATGAAGATCGATCCGAGATCACCGAAGGAAATCGGCGCCACCCGCGGGGTGCAACGCGCCGCGCCGATCGCTGCGCGCGGCAAGGAAGCGGCGGCGACCCCCGCCATGAGCGCGCCGGTCGATGTCACCTCGGTGATGGGGATTCCCGAGGCCGAGTTCACGCCGCGCGTCCGGCAGGCGATGATGGCCCTGATGGCGGAAGTCGATGCGCTGCGCCGTGAACTGCAGCTGACACAAGCGCGACTGAAGAACGTCGAGCAGCTGGCCGATCAGGATACGCTCGCGCCGGTCGCCAACCGTCGCGCATTCGTGCGGGAATTGTCGCGCATGATGTCGTTCGCCGAGCGCTACGGCACGCCGTCGGCGGTGGTGTATTTCGACGTCAACGGGCTCAAGCAGATCAACGACTCGCTGGGGCATTCGGCCGGGGATGCGGCGTTGACGCGGGTCGCCGAGCTGCTGAGCGCGAACATCCGCGACTCCGATGTCGTCGGGCGATTGGGTGGTGACGAGTTCGGCGTCATCCTTGCCCATACCGATCAGATCGCCGCGAACGAGAAGGGCGCCTCGCTCGCCAAGGTGATCGAGGACACGCCGTTCGAATGGCAGACCAAGCAGGTGAAGCTGTCCGTATCGTGGGGCAGTCACGCCTTCACGACGGCGGGTGACCCTGGCCATGCGCTCGACGCCGCCGATCGCGAGATGTACGCGCGCAAGCGCAACGCCCCACGCACCTGAGACGCCCCGACTCAGGCGATCACGTCTCAGGCGATGATGTCGGGGAGCAGTTCGCTCTCGAGCTTCAGGATCTGGTCCTTCAGGCTCAGCTTGCGCTTCTTCAGCCGTTGCATCTGCAGCTGATCGCCGCGTGGATCATCGGCGAGGCGCTGGATCACGTCGTCGAGATCGCGATGCTCCTGGCGCAGCTCGTCGAGCCTGCGCTGCACCTGGAAAATGGCCGGATCATTGCTGTTCATGCGGGTTCGCTGTGTCGCGCCAATGTTGCCGCGCATCCTACATGCACGCGATCGTCCCGTCCTCGGTCACGGTGACGGCGGCCCCCGACGCGAAGCGC
>JANNTF010000809.1:0-10574 GCA_031403455.1 Alphaproteobacteria bacterium
GAGGCTGACCCCGAGCGCGAGCTCGGCGCGATTGCGGCGCGTCAAGGCATAGCCGTCGAGAACGGTGGCGGCCTCCGCCGACGAGGTCGGAATGCCGACGAGGATCGCGGGGATCGACCCCGAGGTGTGGACGACGGAATGCAGCGCGAGCAGGAACACCGCGCCGAGCAAGGGATCCGCGCCGATCAGCAGCGGTGCGACGACGATCAGCCCGGTGCGGCCGCTGATCCCCGGGAGTACGCCGAAGACGAGTCCGACCAGCGTGCCGAAGGCGAGCATCCACAGCGCACTGGGATTGCCGAAAAGCAGGATGGCGCCGTCGAGCATCGGGGCTTGAGCCGTGAGGACCCTGCGGACTCAGCAGCTCTGGCGTCCGCGATCTGCGAACTTCATGCCGCATCCCAAAGCGGCATCGTCGGCCAGGACGGAGTGCTGATCGATCATGAGGCGATCAGGTGCAGGGTTTCCAAAAGGAGGCAAGCGTACGTCCGGTGTAGACCCGTCTCGACGATGTGTGAATCGCCTGTCCCGCCTTGAGTCGAGGAGCGACGACGAGGAAGGGGTTCAGGGCCGGCGCCGGGCCGACTCTGATTTTTTCGCCGATCCTGGGGCGCCGCACGATCAGATGCCGTTCGGTTCACGCGAAGCGCGGCGCGAAGCCGTCGCCTTGCGCATCGATGCGGCACGTGAAGGGCGCGCCGAAATGTGCCGGCATCAGCCTCGCGCCCGAGCCGGCGCAGTGCTCCAGCACTTTGCGTCGGCTTTTGCGCGCGTTGATCGAATCGGCGCAGGCGAAGCTGTTCCACTCGGGATGAAACACCTGGATCGCGTGGTGCAGGATGTCGCCGCAGAACACGGCGCCTTGGCCGCGCGAGGCGAGGTTGATCGCCACGGTCCCCGGCGTATGGCCGGGGCAGGGATCGATCGCGAGATGCTCGTCGATCTCCCTGGCGCCGTCGACCATCTCGGCGAGACCGGCTTCGACGATCGGCACGACGCTGTCGCGGAACGAGCCCTGGCCGACCGGACCGGTCGCCGGATCGGCATCGAGTGCGCGGTAGTGATCGTAATCGGCGCGGCTGAAGACGTAGCGCGCATTGGGGAAGCTCGGCACCCAGCGTCCGTTGTCGAGCCGCGTGTTCCAGCCGACGTGGTCCATGTGCAGATGCGTGCACATCACCATGTCGATTTCCTCGGGCCGCACGCCTGCTGCGGCGAGACGCTCGAGATAGCGCGTCTCCATGAGATGCCATTTCGGCCGGTGCGGACGGGATTTGTGATTGCCCACGCAGGTGTCGATCAGGATCGTGCGGCCGCCGATCTTGATCAGCCAGCTATGAACGCTGAGCTTCAGGAAACCGGTCGCGACGTCGTAATGATCGGGCAGCATCCATTCGCGATGCGGTTCGACAACCTCCGGCCGCCAATCGGCGAAGAAGGCCGCCGCGTCGAAATTCGGCTCGTAGCTCTCCTCGATCCGCGAAACACTCGCCTGCCCGATCGTCACCTCTGTCATGCCGCCACCCGGAACCGGTTTTGCGATCGGATTCGCCGTCTCGCGATCGACAATCCGACGGTCATCGCGAGGAGGCCGGAAGCGAGCGCCGGAGCCGGAATTTCTGTCGGGCGGATCACGAGACCCTCGAAGCTGCCGACGAGATCGTCATAGATCCCCGGTTCGATGTCGCCGGTCTCCGGAACGAATAGCCGTCCGCGCCACCGCGCGCTGTTCGGATCGAGGATGATGAAATCCTCGTCGGTGAGACCCTGATCCGGTTCGGGGGTGGAGCGCTTGTCGGGCTGGATGTCGGCCTCATCCAGCAGCAGCACGATATCGGCGATGCCGATCCTGCGCAGGAGTTCGGACAGAGTCCCGACGACCGGGTGGATGTAGCGCGTCGTCGAGCGCTTGTAGGATTGCTCGTCGTCGAGATCATTCGCGGTCAGCAGCTTGCCGTCGAAGAATCCCAGGCGATCGACGCTTTCGTGGATGAGATAGTCACGCAGCTCGAACCGGATGCTCTCGGCGTCGGCGACGCTCCAAACGCACGACAGGACGAGCACGAGCATTGCGCATGTTCGGTTCGCCACGGCGGATAGCACGGCGATCATTCGATCTGTCCAATCCGTCGTCCCGCCATGCTGGTCCTCCTATCGACGATCATCGTCCTGCAAGCCTAGTGAAGCGGAGGAGATCACCGCCCGCAAGTACCGCCCGTCATGGCAAGTGGCACCGGGTTTTGCGCTTTCGTTCCGCGACAATGCTCGACCCGTCGGCGTTCAGCAGGCAAGTTGCACGTCGCAGCAGGGGGGATCCGACATGGCCACGACACCGACTTCGCCGCGCTACGCGGTCGCTTTCGTCGACGCTGGCTCTGCGCGGCTACGCGTGTTCAGCGCCGGGACGGGACCGACTCTGGTCCTGCTGCCGGGGCTCGGGCGCGACACCGCGGATCTCGATGCAATGGCGGGATTCCTCGTCGCCGCCGGCTACCGCGTCGTGTTGCCGGAGCCGCGCGGGCTCGGCGAGAGCACTGGGCCGCTCGAGGACCTCACGCTGCACGCCCTCGCGCGCGACATCGCGGCGGTGGTGGAGGCGGCGGGCGGCGCGCCGGTCACGCTGATCGGCCATGCCTTCGGCAATCGCATCGCGCGCACGCTCGCGACCGACCGGCCGGAACTCGTGCGCGCGGTCGTGCTGCTCTCGGCCAGCGGCAAGGTGCAGCCGACGCCGGAGATCGCCGAGGCCATCAAGCTGGCGCAGGCCGTCGACACCCCGCCCGACATCAGGCGCAAGGCGGCGCAGGCGGCGTGGTTTGCGCCGGGCAACGACCCGACGCCGTGGCTCAGCGGCTGGTCGCAGCCGGTCATGACAGCCTATCTCGCCGCCGCAGCGGCGACGCGCGTGGAGGATTGGTGGACGGCAGGCGTCGCGCCCGTCCTGGTGGTGCAGGGCCTCGCCGATGTCAGCGCCCCGCCGGGCAATGGCCGCCTGATCAAGGAGGAACTCGGCGCGCGCGCGACGCTGGTCGAACTCGCGGGCGTTGGCCACGCGCTGCCGCTCGAGAATCCGCAAGCGGTCGCGCGCGCCGTGCTGGACTGGATCGCCAAACTGCGCTGAGCGCCGGCGCGCTCAGTTCTTCTCGATGTTCCAGAACACGAGGGTGTTCGCCTTGACCACGCCTGACACGTTCTTGCGCCACAGGAAGGGCTGCCGGAACTGGCCCAGGGTCACGTAGGGGATCACTTCCCAGAGCCGCTTGTGCATCGCCTCGACGAGGGCCTTCTGCTTCGCCGGATCGGTCTCCTTGATGTACTCGTCGCGCAATTTCTCGACCGCCTCGTCGCAGGGCCAGCCGACGAAATTCTTGCCGTCGCAGGTCATGATGGTCGACGGGCTGGTGATCGGGCTCGAGAGCTGCGCGCCATTGGCGGAGGTGTGGAACAGATTCCAGCCGCCTTGCGCGACTGGGTCCTTCTTGGCGCGCCGCGCGGCGACGCTGCCCCAATCGGTGAGCTGCAGATCGACGTTGAAGCCGATCAGGCGCAGGCGCTGCGCGGTGAGCAGGCTCATCGCGTTGTAGGCCGGGATGTCGGAGCCGCCGATGATCACGACCGGCCTTCCGTCATAGCCGGACTCCTTCACGAGCTGCCGCGCCTTCTCGATATCGGGTTTGCGGAAATTCTCCGAGCCGAGCTCGGTGCCGTTGGGGCTGCCGCACATCCAGTAGGCGTAGCAGACGCGCCACCATTTCTCGTCGCCGAAGGCGGCCGCGAGATACTCGCGCTGATCCGCGACATAGGCGAGCGCGAGCCGCGCTTTCAGATTGTTGAACGGTGGATGGAGATGGTTGGGCCGCAGCACCGCATAGGTCTCGATCGGCCACACCTCGCCGACCACGATGTTGGGATCGTTGGCGACGGTGGGCAGCAGGTCGAGAGTCGGCGCATCGAGGAAATCGACCTCGCCGTTGCGCAAAGCCGCATAGGCCGTCGCCGCATCGGAGATGATGCTCCATTCGACGCGGTCGACCTTGACGCGCTTGCCGCCGGCGAAGCCGCTCGCCGGCTCGGCGCGCGGCACGTAATCCGGGTTGCGCTCGTAGACGAGCTTGTTGCCGGGCTTGTATTCGGCGCGCACGAAGCGGAACGGGCCCGAGCCGACGATCTCGGCGATCGGCGTGAAGGCGTCGGTCGAAGCCTCCTTCTCGCGCATGATGCCGCCGGACACGCCGTTGCTGCCGCCAATCAGCATCTCGACGAAGCCGAACGGCTCCTTGAGCACGAGCTTGAAGTTGCGCTCGTCCACGATCTCCCAGCGCTCGACGACGGCCGACAGCTTCTGGATCTGGCTGTCGCGCAGCAGCAGCCGTTTGACCGTGGCGACCGCGTCGCGCGACGTGACGGCGCTGCCGTCATGGAATTTGAGGCCCGGCCGCAGCGTGAAGGCGTAGGTGAGCTTGTCCGGCGAGATCGTGTAGGTCTCGAGCATCTGCGGCTGCGGCTTCATGTCCGCGTCCCAGCTGAAGAGATGGTCGTAGACCATCGCCGCGTGCATCGAGGTGATGTTGACCTGCGACTGATGCGGGTCGAACACCTTGGGCTCGGCATGCGGCACCACGCGCAGGATCTTCTGCTGCGCGAGCGCCGGAGACGTCACCGCGAGCGCGGCGATCACCGGCACGCAAAGACGCACGAAATCTTGGATCGACATGTCTGCCCTCCCCCGAGTGCAAAGATCCATGCAGTAGAGGCTTGCCGGGTTTGAGGGTCAAGCCCGCCTCGCGGCCGATATTCTCTGAGTCGTAGCGAAGCTTCACGACGCTCGCCGAATCTGCACGGACCGAACATCGACACGCACGGAAGTCGGAGTTGGTGGCGATCGCTGCCCGTCTTAAGCTGACCGCGGTCCGAAGAAGTGGGCGGGTCATGGCTGCACCCGTCGGACAGGCTGCGGAGATGTGCGTGATGGACGTGCTGGCCAAGGACAAGCTGATTCCGCCTGCGTTGCTGGGTGAACTCCGCGATGCCAGCCCTTTGCTGGTGCGGCCGAGCCGGCTCCGGGAGGCATTCGACACCGATGGATACGTGCTGCTGCGTTCCGTCCTGCCTGTGGACGATGTCCACGCCGCCCGCGCGGAAGTGTTCGAGCGACTTGCGGCAGTCGATGAGATCTCGCAACCCGCGGTCGCCGGGATCGCGACCGGGCGAAGTCGCCGGGCGGAGTGCGAACCGGATCTCGGTCCGTTCTGGAAATCGGTGAGCGAAGGCCAGCGCCTCCGAGCCGTCACGCATGGGGCCGCTCTTCAGCGTGTTGCAGCGGCACTGTTCGATGAGCCGGTGGTCGGTCACGATTTTGTCTATCTGCGCGCCGCTGCGGTCGGGCGTTCGCTCGACTTGCACTACGACTATCCGTTTTTCTGCCGTCTCCATGATCGCCTGGTGACGAGCTGGATACCGCTCGGCGACGTGCCGGTATCCGACGGCCCGATTTATGTCGTCGAAGGGTCGAATCGCTTCGATGATCTGCTCGACGATATCGTCGGTCAGGACGCGATTGCCGATCGCAGCCGAAAATACGCCTACGAATCCCACCCGGCAGATCTCGCGCGGTCGCGTGGTACGCGCATTCTCACCACGGATTTTCGCGCCGGCGACGCGCTGATCTTCGGCATGCGCACGGCCCACGGCTCACTCGACAACCGCTCGACGATCGGGCGGACGCGCCTGTCGTGTGATCTGCGCTACCAACCGTCACGGCTGCCGCGGGACGAGCGCTTCTTCGGCAGTGATCCGCGTGGCGTGACCGGTAACGGATATGCCGATCTGAACGGCGCCAAGCCGCTGACCGGGACTTGGATCACGAACTGAACGCAACGGCGCGCGATCGGATGCTAATTGCCACCGATGTCCTTCGTGCCCGGCGGATGATGCAGCTTGCCCTCGACCAGTACGAACCCGGCTTCGGCCAGCGCGGTGCGCGCCTCGGTCGCGCTCGCTGAAGGATTCCGGGCGCTCGGATTGTTCCAGTAGGTCAGCACCGACGAGACCGTGCTCGCAGCGACGTCGGCGTATCCGCTCCATGCCGCGTTCACCATCAGCGATCGATTGATGACGCTCGATAGCGCACGCCGCAGGGCCGGGTTGTCGAACGGCGGCCGGCGAAGATTGAAGGCGACGAACTCGAACCCGATGCTCAGCGATGACACGACCTCGAGGTTGCCCGCCTGTTTGGCGGCTGCCTCCAGCACATCGGGGTCGCCCTTGTACTCGGGCAGAACGTTGACTTCGCCGTTGCGCAGCATTGCGATGGCCGCTTCGGGGTTCGGGACCTCGCGCAGGATCCAGCGGTCGATCTTGGGCTCGGCAAAATGTCCACGATGGGCGTCGAGCACCACCTCTTCGCTTCGCCGCCAGCGCACGAACTTGAACGGCCCCGAGCCGATCGGCGTCTCGACGCGCACCTGCTCGATCGTCTCAGGCTTGGACTCGATGTCGTTGAACAGCGGCTCCCACACATGCTTCGGAATGAGGTTCACGCGGGCCAGAGTCGCCGTGAAGAAAGCCGCATTGGGTTGCTTCAGGATGATCCGAACCGTCCGTGCGTCGACGCGCTCAAGTCTCGAGATATCGCTGACGAAGGGCCGATACATCGGCACTTTCATCCCCTTGCCGACCGCTTCGAACGAGAAGATGACGTCTTCGATCGTGACCGGGCCGCCATCGTGCCACGTCATGCCGGGCCTGATCACGACCTCGATCGTCGTCGGGTCGATTTGCACCACGCGCTCCGCCGCCCAGGTCTCGGGCAGCCCGTTCTTGCCGATGGTCATCAGCCGGTCATAGAGCAATTCGATCACCCAGGTGTCGACGGCGCCGCTGATGAACAGCGGATGGATCGCCGTCATTGTCTCGCCGGCGCTGACTCGCATCGTGCGATCGGACGTCAGAGGGCGGGCCTCGGTGAAGCTCCAGACATTGCGGATTCCGACGCCGGGCAGCACCGTGATCGTGCTCGGATCGAAGGCCGCCTTGTTGAACGCCTCGGTACGTTTCGGGAAAACCAGAAAGGCATAGGGTTGATCCGTTGCGACGATCGACTGGGCCTGATGGATCAAGGCTTGGCGCTTGGCGCGATCCACCTCGCGGCGCTGCGCCTCGACGACGCGGTCATACTCGGGGTTGACGTAGCCGACGAAGTTGAAGCCACGCTCGCGTGTCGACGAATGGAAGAGGTTGTAGATGAAGTCGTCGGGATCGGTGCGGTCCGGCCGACCGATGAAGCGCCACATCGCCACGTCCCAGCTCTGCCTGTTCGTCCAGACCCGCTCGGTGAGCGCTTGCCGCGCCAGGCCGCGAACCTCCACATCGAACCCGAGCTTGCGCCATTCCTGTGCGATCAACTGCGAGGCCTGCCACGCCTGAGGATCCGCGCTCTGGGTCTGGGCGTACAGCACCAGGGGCCGAACCTTGTCGCCAGCCGGTTGGGCATTGCCAACGGTGCCGCTGAGCATGAGCACACCCGCGACCAAGCTCCCCAGCAGCGAAGATCCCCATCGACCCATCATTTCCCTCCGATCCTGGTCGCGTGCGACGCGACGATGCCATCGCTTCAGGCAACCATATTTCTTCGTTCTGCTCCAGCGATGCCGCGCGGCGCGAGCTGCGCGAAATTCTGGGCTGCGATTTCGATAGCGTTGAGTCGTTCTCACGCGGGCCCTGGTCGAGCCAGCCCAGCTGCAGCTGAGGGATCCCCGGCTCGGGGCGCTTGCTGCCTACAGATGGCCGGACGAGAATGATCCGGTCGCGGCCTTTGACACGATGCCGCCAAGTTCGGGGGAGAGCACGTGCGGGACATCGAACTCGGCGGCAAGGTTTGCCTCGTCACCGGCGCCAGCAAGGGGATCGGGGCTGCGGTCGCGCGTGGCTTCGGCTCGGCCGGCGCGACAGTCGCCGTTCACTACAACAGCGATCGTGCCGGCGCGGACGCGGTGGTCCGGGACATCGCGGCGCAAGGCGGGAAGGCGATGGCGCTGCATGGCGATCTGTCGCAGCCCGATGTCGCGGCGCGGCTGGTGCGCGACACCGTGTCCGCCCTAGGTCGCATCGACGTGATCGTGAACAACGCCGGCGACATGCTGGCGCGCCGCCGCATCGCTGAGATCGACGCCGCGTTCCTCGACCACATGCTGGCGCTGAACGTGCGCTCGGTGATCGATGGCTGCCGCGAGGCGGTCGCCGCGTTCCGCAGCCAGGGCGGCGGCGGCGCGATCATCAATGTCAGCTCGATCGCGGCGCGCACCGGCGGCGGCGTCGGCTCGCATGTCTATGCGGGCTGCAAGGCGTTCGTCGCCACCTTCACGCGTAGCCTCGCGAAGGAAGTGGCGCCGGAGCGTATCCGCGTGAACGCCGTCGCGCCGGGGATCATCGCCACGCCGCTGCAGGCGCGCACGACGCCACCAGCACAGCTCCAGGCCGGGCTCGCCGGGGTACCGCTGCGCCGCGTCGGCGAGGCCGAGGAATGCGTCGGCGCCTTCCTCTATCTCGCGAGCGACAAGCTCAGCAGCTATGTCACCGGCGAGGTGATGGAGATCAACGGCGGCCTGTTGATGGATTGAGCGCGCGCAAGTCAGCCCGGTCCCCCGACATGATCGCCTACGTGATCCGCCGGCTGCTCGCGACCATCCCCGTGATGGGTGTGGTCGCCGCGACCGTGTTCCTGATGCTGCGGCTCAGCCCCGGCGATCCCGCCGCGGTGATCGCCGGCGACACGGCGACGACGGCCGAGATCGCGTTGATGCGCGAACGTCTCGGGCTGGATGCGCCCTTGCTGCAGCAGTTCCTGTTCTGGCTCTGGAACATCTGCCGCGGCGATCTCGGCACTTCGATCTTTTCCAACAAGCCGGTCGCCGGGCTGATCCTCGAGCGCTTCGAGCCGACCCTCGCGCTCACCCTGTCCACCCTGGTGATCGCGGTGCTGGTCGCCGTCACGGCGGGGACGCTCGCGGCGTGGCGCGCCGGCAGCTGGATCGATGTCGGCGTGATGGTGGTGACGGTCCTCGGCTTCTCGGTGCCGGTCTTCGTGATCGGCTATCTCCTGGTCTATGTCTTCGCGATCGAGCTGCGCTGGCTGCCGGTGCAGGGCTATGTCTCCTTCCGTACCGATATCGTGGGCGCTGTGCGCAGCCTGGTGCTGCCGAGCACGGCGCTCGGGCTTGCCTATATCGCGCTGATCGCGCGCGTCACGCGGGCGAGCATGATCGAGGTGCTGAGCCAGGACTATGTCCGCACTGCGCGCGCCAAGGGCGTCGAAGAGTGGCGCGTCGTCGTCGCGCATGCGCTCAAGAACGCGGCGATCCCGATCGTCACCATCATCGGCATCGGCTTCGCACTGCTGATCAGCGGCGTGATCATCACCGAGACGGTGTTCAACCTGCCGGGCATCGGGCGGCTCACCATCGACGCCATCGTGCGGCGCGACTATCCGATCATCCAGGGCGTGACCCTGGTCTTTGCCGCGATCTACGTGGTGCTGAATCTCGGGATCGATCTGCTCTACACCGTGCTCGACCCGCGGATCCGGTACTGAGATGGGCGGCGTGATCGCGACCTGGATGCGGCGACACAAGCTGCTGGCGCTCGGCGGGATCCTGGTCGGCGCGATGATCCTGCTCGCCGCGATCGCGCCGCTGATCGCCGGCGATCCGATCAACCTGCAGGCCTTCAACCGCAACAAGCCGCCTTCCGAGCGCTTCTGGTTCGGCACCGATAATTTCGGCCGCGACGTCTACAACCGCACGGTCTTCGGCGCCCGGGTCTCGCTGCTGGTCGGTGCCGCGGTGGCGGCGCTCAGCCTGTCGGTCGGCATCGTGATCGGTCTGGTGGCCGGATTCGACCGCCGGGTCGACGCCGTGGTGATGCGGATCATGGACGGGCTGATGGCGATTCCGGGCGTGCTTCTCGCCATCTCGCTGATCGCGCTCGCCAAGCCGAGCGTCGCGATCGTGATCCTCGCGATCACCATCCCGGAAGTGCCGCGTGTCGTGCGTCTCGTGCGCAGCCTCGTGCTCAGCGTGCGCGAGCAGCCCTATATCGAGGCGGCGATCAGCGCCGGCACGCCGCGCGCGAAGATCCTGCGCCGCCACGTGCTGCCCAATATCATGCCGCCGCTGATCGTCCAGGGCACCTATGTCTGCGCGTCGGCGATCCTGATCGAGGCGGGCTTGAGCTTCCTCGGTGCCGGCACGCCGCCCGAGATCCCGACCTGGGGCAACATGATCGCCTCGGGCCGCAGCTTCTTCCAGCTCGCGCCGTGGATGATCTTCTTCCCCGGCGCCTGCCTCGCGATCACCGTGCTCGGCATCAATCTGCTCGGCGACGGCCTGCGCGACAGCCTGGATCCGCGCGTGGCGAAGCGGCTGTGAGAGTGATGAACGGGCTCTCGTGACTCACCACCCCGCGCGCGGCCCCTCCTCGAGTCGAGCTACGGTATGCACACTTCCTCCGGGCTCACTCCAGCCTGCACTGGTCGCCCCTCCTCGAGTCGTGGTGGGGCAGCGCGCGAAGCGCGCGGG
>JANNTF010000810.1:0-2800 GCA_031403455.1 Alphaproteobacteria bacterium
CCCCCCCCGGGCGCCCGCGCCTCGGCGCGATCGCCTGTCCCTCCACGTGTCGCGGTGGCACGACTCAGTTTGCTCGTCGCCCCTCCTCGACTTGAGGAGGGGCAGCGCGGCGAAGCCGCGCGGGGTGGTGCTGTAGAACAGAGGCGACGCGAGATTTCTCACTGCGCGATCTCTTCCTTGCGCCGAGCGATATAGGCGTCGATCGCTTCGCGGATCGCCGGGTCGAGCGGCGGCGCGACATAGGCTGCTCTGGTCTTCTTCCAGATCTCGGCGGCGCGATCGGTGGCGGTCTTGGCGCCGGCGTCGCGCCAATTCTCGTAATTCGACCAATCCGAGAGCAGCGGCCGGTAGAACGCCGTCTCGTAGCGCGCGATGGTGTGCGGGGCGCCGAAGAAATGCCCGCCGGGCGCGACGCTCTTGATCGCCTCGAGCGCGATATCGTCGTCGCTGAACTCGATCGGCTTGAGGATCTCGGCCCAGCCGCGCAGCAGCTCGGCATCGACGATGATCTTCTCCAGCGACGCCGAGAGCCCGCCCTCGAGCCAGCCGGCGGCGTGGTTGATCAGATGGCTGTGGCTCATGATCCCCGCCCATAGCGAGAACGCCGTCTCGTAGGTCGCCTGCGCATCCACGCAAGGGCTGGCGTTCACCGCACTCGTGCGCACCGGCAGCTTGAAGCGTCGCGCGATCTGCGCCGTCGCCAGCGTCGCATTCACGTATTCCGGCGTGCCGAAGGCCGGCGAGCCGGTGCGCATGTCGACATTCGAGGTGAAGCCGCCGAGCACGCAGGGCGCGCCGGGGCGGATCATCTGACAGAGCACGATGATGCCGAGCGCCTCGGCCGTCGCCTGGACGAGCGCGCCGGCCAGCGTCACCGGCGCCATGGCGCCCATCAAGGTGAACGGCGTGATCACCACGCATTGGCCGTGTGCTGCCATGATCATGATGTTGTCGAGGATCTCCTCGTCGACGCGGCGCGGCGAATTCACGTTGGTCACCGACATCAGCGTCGGCCGCGCGCCGAGCGCCGCAATGCTCACGCCATGCTCGATCGCCGACAGCGCGATCGCATCGCTGGCCTGGACGCCGCCCACGCCGCGCGCCGCCCAGACCAGGTCTGAGAGCTCGATATGGGCGCGATACATCTCGAGATGGCGTACCGGCACCGGCTGATCGACGGGCTCGACGACGACGCCGCCCTGCCAATGCAGAATGCCCAGCGTCTGTGTGATCTTCAGGATGTCCTTGAACGCCTCGAGGTCCCCGTAGCGCCGGCCGCGGTCGAGGTCGCTGATATGCGGCGCGCCGTTCACCGGCCCGAAATTCACGATGTTGCCGCCGACATGAAGATCGCGCACCGGATTGCGGGCATGGAGCACGAAGCTCGCCGGCGCCTGGGCCAGGAACGCCTCGGCGACATCGCGACCGACACGCACGATCTGCGTCTCCTCATCGATCGTCGCGCCGTGGCGGCGATAGAGATCGCGCGCCTGGGCGCTGCGGATCTCCAGCCCGGCCTCCTGGAGCACGGCAAAGGCGGCATCGACGATGCGTTCGAGCTGTGCGTCCGAGAGGATCTCGACCGGCGCCCAGCGATTGGCGAGGCGCGGGAGCGGAGCATTGACGGGACCGGTAGTGCGCCCGGCGCGCGGACGCGTTCGACCACGGGTCGGCGGCGAGGGCGAAGCATTTTCCATGGACTATCGACTCTTGGCTGCAAACCGGATCATGACGCAGCGGCGGTCCGAACCGAAACGGTCTTCAACGCAACACCGCGCCGTGGGGCACCACGCGCCACGGGCAACTTGTGGCGGGGCGCGTACAACGCGTAGGGTCCCGTCAGAAGTCGGGGACGCCCAGGCGAACGGCTCGATCAACTCATGAGGGAGAGGGATATCATGTCTGACAGACTTCATCCGGTGATCAATGCGGCCGGCCGCGAGATGGCCGACGGCAAGATGGAACGCCGCGAGTTCTTGCGCGTCGCCACGTTGTTGGGCGTGAGCTCGACCGCCGCCTATGCGCTCGCCGGCTTGCCGGCGCCCGCTTTGGCGCAGGGCGCCCCGCGCAAGGGCGGGACCGTGCGCTTCGGCATGCGCGTCCAGGATCTGTCGAACCCGGCGACCTATTCATGGATCGAGGGTGCGAATGCCGCGCGTCAGGTCGTCGAGTATCTGACCGTCACCGGCATCGACAACGTGACGCGCCCGCATCTGGTCGAGAAATGGGAGGCCAGCCCCGATCTCAAATCCTGGACCATGCATCTGCGCCGCGACGTCAAATGGCGCAGCGGCCGTCAGTTCACGGCCGACGACGCGATGTGGAACCTGAAGCGGTTGCTCGATCCGGCGACCGGCTCGTCGACGATCGGGCTGCTGCGTGCCTTCATCCTCGACAGCTACGAACTCGACGAGATCGATCCGAAGACGCAGAAGAAGAAGAGTTCGGTACGGCTCTGGGACGCCAGCGCGATCCGCAAGGTCGACGATTTCACGTTCCAGCTGAACGGCAAGAGCGCCAATCTCGGCATCCCCGAGGCGATGTTCCACTACCCCGTGCTGATGCTCGACCCGGCCGAGAACGGCAAGTTCGGCGTCGGCTCCAATGGCACCGGTCCCTATGAGCTCGTCGAGCACGAGGTCGGCAAGCGCTCGGTCTTCACCGCGCGCAAGACTGGCTATTGGGGCAGCGGGCCGCATATCGACCGCATCGAGATCATCGATCTGGGCGACGACGCGGCGGCGCAGGTCTCGGCGCTCGCGTCCAAGCAGGTGGACATGATCTATCAGGGCGCGATCGC
>JANNTF010000811.1:0-23225 GCA_031403455.1 Alphaproteobacteria bacterium
AGCCCGGAAGATGTGTGCATGGCTCCTCCCATGAGGACAGAGCGGCGAGGCCCGCTCCCGATCTCTTCGCGCCGGCGGCGCTTGGACTAGGGCATGATCCTTGCCATCGCGATTCGGGGATGGACGACATGAGCGACATGACCGCGCAGCAGCGTTCGCAGAGCTATCTGCTGCCCGTCGAGGACCAGGGTTTCCTGCTGCGCGACGAGATGCGCGCGATCCGCTTCGCTCTCGAATACGCCAAGGCGGAGCTGCTGCTGCGCGATTGGGGCGTCAACTCGACCATCGTGGTCTTCGGCAGTGCGCGCACGCCATCGCCCGAGCAGGCCGAGCAAGTGCTGCGCGATGCGAGGGGCGACGCCGAACTCGGGGACGCCAAACGCCGCGCGGCGCAGTCGATCTGGTACGTGCGTGCGCGCGATTTCGGGCGGCTGCTCTCCGAGCGCGGCGGCGCGCTGGTCGCCGATCGGGGGCCACGGGAAAACGTGGTCGCGACCGGTGGCGGGCCGGGCATCATGGAAGCCGCCAATCGCGGCGCGTGCGACGCGGGCGCGCCGAGCATCGGCTTCAACATCACCTTGCCGCATGAGCAGACGCCGAATGCCTATTCGACGCCCGAGCTGACCTTCCGGTTCCATTACTTCGCGATGCGCAAGATGCATCTGGCGATGCGCGCCAATGCACTGGTGGTGTTTCCCGGCGGCTTCGGCACGATGGACGAACTCTTCGAGCTGCTGACGCTGCAGCAAACCGGCAAGGCGCCGGCGATGCCGGTCGTCCTGTTCGGCCGCAAGTTCTGGAACGACGTGCTGCGCTTCGACGCGTTCGTCGCGCACGGCATGGTGTCGCGGGCGGACCTGCGGTTGTTCGAGATCGTCGATACGCCCGAGGAGGCGTGGGAGTCCCTGGTGCGCCGCGATCTCAAGCTGCCGCATGCCAAGCGGGTTCAAGGTCAGGAGAACAGATCATGAGCAAGATCGCGATCTGCGGCGCCGGCATCATCGGCGGCTCCTGGGCGCTGGTCTTCGCGCGGGCCGGGCACGAGGTCAGGATCTTCGACCAGGATCAGGCGACACGCGATGCGCTGCCGTCGCGGTTGATGGCCGCCGCGACGGCTTCGGCCGCTCTGCACCCCACCGAGACGCCGGGTGCGGTCACGGCGCGCATCGAGATCTGCACGCGATTGGAGCGCGCCATCGACGGCGCGGCGTATGTCCAGGAATCCGTGCCCGAACGCCTCGACGCCAAGCAGGCCGCGTTTCGCGAGCTCGATCGCCTCGCACCGGGCGCCGTGCTGCTCGCCAGCTCGACCTCGAGCTTCTGCCTCTCGCAATTCGCCGCCGAGTTGCCTGGCCGCGCGCGGTGCCTGGTCGTGCACCCGGCGACGCCGCCGCATCTGCTGCCCGTGGTCGAACTCGTGCCCGCGCCGTGGACGCCGCCGGAACTCGTCGCGCGCGCCCATGAGCTGATGACCGCGGTCGGGCAGGTGCCGGTGACGGTGAAGCGCGAGCTGCCGGCCTTCGTGATGAACCGGCTGCAAGGCGTGCTGCTGCTGGAGATGTTCCGGCTGATCCGCGAGGGCTACATCTCGCCAGGTGACGCCGACAAGCTGATCCGCGACGGCTTCGGCCTGCGCTGGGCGTTCCTCGGCCCGCTCGAGGGCGTCGATCTGAATGCGCCGGGTGGGATCGCGGATTATCTCACGCGCTATGGCACGATCTTCGACGCGATGGCGAATGAAGCCGGCGTCGAGGGCCGGTCCGTCACGCCCGAGCTGATCGCCGGTCTGGGCGCCGCCATGCGCAGTGCGCTGCCGCTATCCAAGCTGGCCGATCGCATCGCCTGGCGCGATGGACGCATCGCGAGTTTGCGTGCGCTGCGGCGCGACGGGCCGCTCAGCCCTTGACGCCGCCGGCGCCCCAGCCGGCGATCAGATAGCGCTGGACGGTGACGAAGAAGATCAGCGCGGGGATGGTGATCATCACGCCGGCGGCCATCACCATGCCCCAGTCGGTGATCGTGGATTCGTAGAGATCCTGGATTCCCACCGGCAGCGTCTTGAGTTCGTCGCGGCCGATCAGCACGCGCACGAAGAGATAATCGTTCCACGCGACGATGAAGGTGAAGATCGAGACCGCGATCACGCCGGGCAGGGCGAGCGGCACGATCACGCGCACGACCGCCTGCGGCCGCGTTGCGCCGTCGATCATCGCGGCTTCCTCGAGCTCGAGCGGGATCGACTGGAAGAAGGAGCGCAGCATCCACATGCAGAAGGGCAGGCAGAATGTGGTGTAGGCCAGGATCAGCCCGAGATGGGAATTCGCCAGGCCGGCCTTGCGCATCAGGATATAGAACGGAATCACGATCATGATCGGCGCGAACATGTAGGTGAACAGCATCATCGTCGCGACGAACTCGCGGCCGCGGAATCGGAACCGCGTGATCGCATAGGCGGCGAGGGTTCCCACGACGATGGTCAGCAGCGTGGTGGCGGTGGCGACGAAGATGCTGTTGCCGAAATAGATCAGGAACTTCGTCTGCGTGAACAGCCGCTGATAGGCGCCCAGCGTCGGATCGGCGAGCCAGAAACTCGGAATCGCGCTGAGGATCTCGCGGTCGGGCTTGATGGAGGTGATGAACATCCACAGCAACGGGAAGCCGCACAGGAAGGCGAGCACGATCGCACCGGCATAGATGGCCAGGCGCGGGAGGATCCGGTGGATGAACATGCGCGCGGCTATGCGTCGCGCTTGAAGCTGCGGAAGTAGATCGCGGCGAAGGCCGCCAGGATCATGAACATGATCACCGACAGCGCCGACCCGGCGCCGACCTGGTATTCACCGAAGCTCTTCACGAAAGCGTAGATCGGCAGCGTGCGTACGAAATAGCCGAGACCGCCGGCGCCGGCGAACAGGTAGATCATGTCGAATTTCGTGAACATGAAGATGAAGCGCAGCAGGATGATCACGAAGAGCACGTTGCGCAGCTGCGGCAGGGTGATGTGCCAGAAGCGCCGCAGCGCGCCGGCCCCGTCCACCTGCGCGGCGGCGTAGAGTTCCGGATCGATCGTCTGCAGCCGCGCCAGCGAACCGATCACCACGAAGGGGAAGAAGGCCCAGGTGCTGACCAGGATCATCGTCAGCATCACGTTCTCGGGGGCGAACCAGACCGGCGCATGGGTCATCAGGCCGCTCGCCTGCAGCGCGTATTTGAGCACGCCATAGTTGTCGTTGAAGATCCAGCGCATCAGGATCACCACGACGATCGTCGGCAGCATGTACGGGAAAAGCGCGAGCGCACGCACGATGCCGCGACCGAAGAAGCTTTCATTGAGCAGCAGGGCGGCGCCGACGCCGACGATGATCTGCAGCGTCATCGATCCGATGGAATAGATCGCGCCGAGTTTGATCGCGCGCCAGAAATCCTCGTCCTCGAACAGGAAATACTGGAAATTCTCGAGCCCGGCGAAGGTCTCGATCGGCATGAACGCGTGCTTGTTGTGGACCGAGATCCAGAACGAATAGGCGATGGGATAGAGAATGAGCCCGATCACCTGCAGCGCCGCCGGGGCGAGCAACACGTAACCCCAGTAATGCTCCGGGATGCGCCGTTCACGCCCGGTCGCCAGGACCGGAATCGGGCGTTGCCCACTCATCGCGTCGCTGGAAGCAGCCATCGCACACCGGGAAATCCGCGCCGCTCCTGCGATCGGTGCAGGATTCGGCACGTCAATCGTCTCGAAAATGACCCTCGCGCCGAGCCAGGCGCAGCGCGAGGGCCAGGATTGCGGCGAGCGTCAGCTCACCATTTCTTGTAGCCGAGCTGCGTGATCAGCGTCTCGGCCCGCTGCTGCGCACGCCGTGCCGCGTCCGCCGGCGCCCGACCGTTCTTCACGACATCGGTCACCATGTCGATCAGGATGGTCGACCCGGCGATCTCGGCGATGAAGGGCAGATCGAGATCCTGCCACGCGGTGATCATCAACGGCTTGGGATCGTTCTTCTCGATCACCTGCTGCTGGGCGTCGACCCAGAATTTCCATTTCTGGAATTCCGGCAGCGCCTTGTAGCGCGCATCCTCACGCATCGACTTCGTGATCGGGAAGAAATGCACCGGAACGGACGAGATGTATTTGAGGTAGTTCTCCGGCTTGTAGAAGAACTTCAGGAAACTGGCCGCCTCTTCCGGGTTCTTCGAATCCTTGAAGATCATCCAAGGCTCGCAGTCGAACTGCGTGAGGAACTGGCCCGGCTTGCCCGAGGGACCCGCCGGCTTGCTCGTCCAGACGCCGATGTCGTTGTTGGCGACGAGCTGCGGCGCGTATTGCTCGAAGTACCCGTTACCGCGACCCCAGCCGAGGATCATCGCGGATTTGCCGGTCGCGACATCGGCGAAGGTCTCGAGGTAGTCGCGGCTCAGCCAATCCGGCGCCAGGCAGCAATCATTGAGTTCCTTCCAGAACTCGAGCATCTCGATCACCGGCTTCTCGGTGAAAGTCGGCCGGCCCTTCTCGTCGAACAGGCGGCCGCCGTTCGAGCCGACCCACATGTAGATGTCTTCGTTGATGAAGAAGCCGGGACCCGAGAGCGACAGGCCGTAGCGACCCTTGGACTTGTCGGTCAGCTTCTTGAGCTGGTCGACCCATTCGCGCCAGGTATCCGGCGCCTTGCTGACGTCGATGCCGGCGTCGCGCAGGTAGTCCTTGCGGAAGACGATCAGGTCGACGCCGACGGCGTGGGCGAGGCCGTAATATTTCTTGTCCTTGGTGTTGTAGTCGAGCCTCTTCACGACATCGAAAATGTCGCTCTCGCCGATCGACTCGATGACGTCGTTGAGCGGCCGCAGCAAACCCTTCGCGGAGAGCGAGCGCTCGACATAGGTCTGGCCATGCGCGGCCTCGGGGAAGGAGCCAGAGGCGAGGGCGGCCTGCATCTTCTTGTCGAGATCGCCCCAGCCCACGGCTTCCTGGACGACTCTGATCCCGGGATTGAGCTTCTCGAAATCCTTGATGATCTCCTCGACCGCGGCCTTGGTCTTCGCGTTCGGCTCCGTATGCCAGAGCGTCACCGTCTTCTGGGCGATCGCCGGCGTCGCCGCGAACAATGCCATCGCCGCCACCGCGCCGATTCCGTTGCGCCAGAGTTGGCGCAGTCCAAACCGTCTCATCATGTCGTGCTCTCCCTCTTCTGTGTGAGCAGGCCCCGTTGGTTCGCGAGCCAGATTCGTCCCGAGAGGCGGAGTTTGTCACCAGCCCTCCATCTGGGGCAAGGCGAGACGCTCGCCGCGCGCGCCGCTTCTCTCTAGTCTCCCCCGCAACGGAGGGTTTCCAACATGCATCGCATCGCCATCATCGGTCTCGGCATGGCCGTGAAGCCGCATGTGCTCGCCACGCGCGACCTCGCACCGCGCGTCGAGGTTGCCGCGGGGTTCAGTCGCAGCGCCGAACGCCGTGACCATTTCGCCAGGACCTATGGGCTGCCGGTCCGCGACGATCTCGACGCGATTCTCGCCGACCGCTCGATCGACACCGTGATGATCCTGACGCCGCCCTGGGCGCATCTCGAGCTCACGCAGCTGTGTGCCGCGGCGGGCAAGCACATTCTGCTGGAGAAGCCGATCGAGGCGAATCTCGCGCGCGCCATCGAGACGGTGGAGACCTGCGAGCGCGCCGGCGTCAAGCTGGCCATCGTCTTCCAGCATCGCTTTCGCAAGGCGGCGCTCCTGCTCGCGGATCTGGTCGCGGCGGGCCGGCTTGGTCGGCTGGTGTCGTGCTCGGTATCGATACGCTGGTGGCGTTCGCCCGAGTATTTCGCGCAAGCCGGTCGCGGCATGAAGGCGCGCGACGGCGGCGGCGTGCTGCTGACGCAGGCGATCCATACGCTCGATCTCATGCTCAGCCTGACCGGACCGGTGGCCGAGGTGAGCGCGTTCCACTGCAATAGCGGTCTGCGCAAGATCGATACCGAGGACGTCGCCGCGGGTGCGATGCGGTTCGCGAACGGCGCCATCGGCGCCATCGACGCGACCTCGACGGCGTTTCCCGGTTATCCCGAGCGCATCGAGCTCGCGGGCGACAAAGGCGCCGCGGTGCTGGAGACCGAGAAGCTGCGCGTCGAATTGATGGACGGCACGGTGATCGAGGAAGGCTCGGCTGGCGGCGGCGGTGGCGGCGCCGATCCGATGGCGTTCAACCACGAAGCGAACACGCGGTTGCTCGCCGATTTCCTCGACGCCATCGACGCCGATCGCGCACCGCGCACGCATGGCCGGTCGGCCTTGCACGTTCACCGACTCATCGACGCGATGCTCTCCAGCAACGGGCAAGCCGTCGGGCTCGACGCCGCGACGCGATGAACGCGCCAGCCATGCAGCCGATCACGGGCGCCTGCGTCTGGGATGGGGCGGAGATGTCGGCCAATCCGCGCTGGCGACGGCAGTTCACGGCCGGACAGATCGACGCGCTCGAAGCCACGCTGCATGAAGTCGAGGACCGTAAGCTCGATTGGGCGGCGATGACTCCCGCCGATTTCGCGATCCCCGAGCTGCGGCCCGTGCTGGACGACATCGCGGCCGAGCTCGAGACTGGCTGCGGCATGATCAGACTCTCCGGTTTTCCGGTGGAGCGCTTCGATCTCGATGCGTTGCGGGTGATCTGGTTCGGACTCGGCATCGCCCTCGGCACGCCGCGCTTCCAGAATGCGCATGGCGAATTGATGCGCGACATCCGCGACGAAGGCCGCGAGATCGGTCAACGCTATGGGCAGCTCGGCGCGGCCGGCGCGCAGACGCCGTTCCTGTCGTCCTATGCGCGCACCCTTTCCAACGGCGCGCTGCGCTTTCACACCGATCGCTGCGATGTCGTCGGCTTGCTCTGCGTGCGGCAGGCCAAATCGGGCGGTGTGAGCAAGCTGTGCTCGTCGCCGGCCGTCCACAACACGATGCTGGCCGCGCGCCCCGACCTCGCGGCCACGCTCTACGGCGATGTCTGGCGCAGTCGCTTCGGCGAGGAGGCCGGCGGCGAGGATCGTCCCTATCCGCTCCCGGTCTTCGGCGTGCGCGATGGGTTGTTCACCAGCCATTACTCGCGCACCTACATCGAGGCGGCGCAGCGCATCGGTGGCGTGCCGCCGATGACGCCGGATCAAAGCGCCGCGATCGATCTGCTTGGTGAACTGGCCGAGCGACTGAGCTTGGCGATGGAGTTCGAGCCGGGCGACATGCAATTCCTCAACAACCATGTTGTCTATCACGGTCGTTCGCCGTTCGAGGACGATGCGGCGCGCGGCCGCGATCGACTGCTGTTGCGACTCTGGTTGGCGATGCCCAACAGCCGTGCGCTGCCGGTCGGCCACGAAGTCCTCTGGGGCAGCGTCGAGTCCGGCGCGCCACGGGGCGGCATCGCGCAGGGTTGACGGCGGCCGCGTCAGCCGCTCAGCACTCGCCGCATCACGCGTGCCTCGGCGCCGTAACTCGCGAGGTCGGCCGCGAAGACGCCGTCGGCGACGATCTCGAATCCCTTGCTCAGCCAGAATCCAGTCGAACGATTCACGGCCACCAGGACCAGTTCCGCGAGGCCCAGCGCGGCGCCATGGGCGGCGAGCTGCGCGACGATGCGTGTCGCCGCGCCGGTGCGACGCGCGGTCTCCAGCAGGGCGAGATCGTGAAGATAGAAGCAGTCGCACGACGCGGGCAGCGCTTGGAGAAGCGTGTTCAGCTTCGGAAGACCAGCGCGGCACCAGGGATGGCCGACGACATAGCCGCTCAATGACGCGCCATCGGCGAGCACGTGACAGCCCGCCGGGTAGAGCGCGAGCCGTTCGGCGAAGATCATCTCGTCCTCGGGGAAGTCGGGATGGACCGCATCGGCGATGGCGCAGATCGCCGGGAGATCGCGCGAGATCATCGGGCGCCAGATCATCGCTCACCACCCCGGCCGCTACGCGGCCTGTCCCTCCTCATTCGAGGAGGGACGACGAAAAACTCCTTGTCGCCACTCCTCAATTTGAGGAGGGGCAGCGCGGCGAAGCCGCGCGGGCGCGGGGCGGTGAGTCGTGTGATCATATGCAGGAGAATCCTGCTGGGGCCACGATGATGATGAACGAGACTCCACCACTGCCGATCACCGGCGCCACGCGCGTGTTCTGCATCATCGGCGCGCCGGTGGCGCCGTTGCGCTCGCCGGCGTTCTTCAACGCCTTGTTCCGCAAGGCGCGCACCGATGCCGTGTTCGTCGCGCTGGAGTTCGGCGCCGCCGACGTCGTGCGCGGGTTCGACGGCCTGCGCGCGATGCGCAACGTCCAAGGCATGGTCGTCACGATGCCGCTGAAGCAGCTGATCCTGCCGCTGGTGGATATGCTGATGCCGACGGCGAAGCTGGTCGGCGCGGTCAATACGATCCGTCGCGAAGCGGATGGCCGCCTCGTCGGCGACATGTTCGACGGCAAGGGCGGCGTGCTCGGCCTGCGCTGGAACGGACACGAGCCGCGCGGGCGTCGCGTGCTGCTGGTCGGCGTCGGCGGGGCGGGGGGCGCGCTGGCCTTCGCCCTGGCCGAGGCGGGCGTGGCCGCGCTGTCGCTTGCCGATCTCGATGCCGCGCGCGCCCAGGACGTGGCCGCGCGCGTGCGCGCCGCCATGCCACAGTGCAACGTGCGCGTCGCTGCGCCCGATCCGCGCGACCACGACATCGTCGTCAATGCGACACCCCTCGGGATGAAGCCGGGCGATCCGTTGCCGGTCGATCCCGCGCGGCTCGCGCCCGGTACGATCGTCTTCGACATCATCACCAATCCCGATCCCAGCCCGCTGATGGTGGCGGCCGCCGCGCGCGGGTGTCCGGCGATCGGTGGCCGGCATCTCTACGAAGGCCAGGCATTCTACGCGACGCGTTTCCTCGGCATCGATTTCGTGCCCGAGGGACGGCCGGCGGTCGAGACCGGCTGATCTCAATCCGCGACCGCGCGCGGGAGCCACATCACGATGTCCGGGTAGACGCAGATCAGCAAGATCATGAGCAGAAGGGCGATCACGAACGGCGCCGAACCGCGCTCGACATCCGAGAGCGTACCGCGGCCCCGGATCCCGTGGATCACAAACAGGTTGATGCCGAAGGGCGGCGTCACCATGGCGGTCTGGATCAGCAGCACGATGAGGATGCCGTACCAGATCGGGTCGTAACCGGCCTGCACGATCAGCGGCGTCGTGATCGGGATGGTCGCGATCATCATCGACAGCTCCTCCATGAAGGTCCCGAGGACCAGGTAGAGCGCGATTACGGCGAGGAGCACCTGCACAGGCGTCAGCTGATACGAGGAGATCAGCCTGCTCAATTGCTGCGTCAGGCCGATGGTCTGGATCACCACGTTCAGGAAAAAGGCGCCGACCAGGATGGCGGCCACCAGCGCGGTCGTCCTCACCGTTCCCTCGCAAACCGCGATCAGCATCTTCACCGTCAATCGCCGCCGCCAGGCGGTCATCGCCAGCGCGCCGACGATGCCGACCGCCGCCGCTTCGGTGGCCGTCGCCACGCCGAAGAAGATCGCGCCCACGACGATCATCAGCAGGACGAGCGGCGGCAGGAGATCGGGCAGCAGGCGCATGCGCGACGGCCAGTCTGTTGCCACCTTGGTGCCGCCCCAGGCCGGCCGCCATAGGCAGGCGATGAGCACGGTGAGGCTGAACAGGACCGTGAGGATGAAGCCGGGAATGAAGCCCGCCAGATAGAGCTTGGGCACGGACGTGTCGGTCATCACGCCGTAGACGATCATGTTGATCGACGGGGGGATGAGAATCCCGAGCGTGCCGCCGGCCGCAAGCGTCCCGAGGAAGAGCGGCTCGTTGTATTTGTGCTTGTCGATCTCGCCGATCGCCACGACTCCGATCGTCGCCGCGGTCGCGACACTCGAGCCGGAGACCGATCCGAACAGCGCGCAGGCGCCGATATTGGAGTGCATGAGACCGCCGGGCAGCCAGGACATCCATTGGACAAGTGCCGCGTACATGCGCTCGGCGATCCCGCTGCGCAGCAGGATCTCGCCGAACATGATGTAGAAGGGAATGGCGGTGAGGATGAAATTGCTGGTCGTCGACCAGGTCAGCTCGCCCAGAACCCGCGAGAGCGGCATCGAGGAGTAGATCTCGCTGAGGATCATGGCGGCGATGCCCATGCCTGCCGCGACGGCGATTGAACTGCCGAGGATCGTCAACAGGACGAGCAGGGAGACTGCAGCCGTCATCGGTCGTTCCTCTCGTCGAACGCACGCGCGATGGCGACGATCTCCTCCTCCGCCTCGGCGACCGCCGATTTCGAGCCGATCAGGGCGAACAGCCCGCCGAGATCGCCGGTGAGCCAAGCCAGCATTGCGCGCGCCAGAAGGAGGATTGCGACGGCGACCATGAAGATCAGCCCCAGGAGCCACAGGGCTTGGGGGATGACTACCGGCACTTCGAGCGCCGACATCGATCGCGAGCCGGACACGTAGGACTGTTCAACGACCCCCCAGGCATGCCACGCGACGAGCCCAAAAAACACCGCGAGGCTGGCCAGGCTGAGGAGATCGAGCACGCCCCTGACATGGACGTTCGCGCGCACATACAAGGTGTCGATCCGCAGATGAGAGCGGCTGAGCAGCGCCGTCGAGAAGCCCCAGGCGCTGGAGATCGCCAACGCGTATCCGGAGATCTCGTCGGCGCCGCCGAGCGTTCGTGAGATCGTGTAGCGCAATGTGATGTCGACGAAGATCACGATGGCGGCGACCAACAGCAATGCGCCGCCGCCGATCGCGCTGAGCCTGGAGATGCGCTCCGCGATCTCTTGCAGACGCCTCATGGTCGGATGCAGGCCGCGCGGTTTGGCGACGCTTGATGCGGCTATGGCCTCACAGTGAGGTTCAACACCTTGCCGACGGTCTCGTTCCACTCCTTGGCGCATTCCGCGCCGCAGCGCTTGGCCCAACCGGCGAGCACCGCGCCTTCGACGAGCTTCTTGTGCGTCTCCATCTCGGCCGGCTTCACCGGCACGATCGTGATGTTGGCGAGCTTGCCCATCGTGCAGGGCTGCCGGTTGGTGTTGCAGGCATCGGCCTCCGAATCCGCCTTCTTGAGCGTCGTCCACATCTTGTCCTCGTAGATCTTCACCTGATCGAGGATGACGGTCTGGACTTTCGGGTCGAGCCGCTTCCAGGTGTTCAGATTGACGGCCATGATGTTGATGCTCCAGCCCAGCGACATCGGGTAGAGCGACTTCGTCACTTCGGGCCAGCCCGCGGTGTTGCCGGAGAGCGAGCCGGTGACGCCGCAATCGACCACGCCGCTGCTCAGCGCCGGCACGACTTCCGCGAAGGCCATGCTCACGGCCGTCGCGCCGATGCCGCCGAGGAAGTCGCGCATCGTGTTGTTGAACACGCGGATCTTCTTGCCCTTGAGATCCTCGAGACCGCCGATGACCGTGCGGCACCAGAAGACCTGCGGCGGATTGCCGCCGAAGGCCAGCAGCTTGGTGTTCCAGTTCTTCTGCAGCTGCCGATCGATCACCTCGCGATAGGCGTTGCAGGCCGCGCGCGCCTTGTCGGCGTCGAGCGTGAGTCCCGCGAGGTCGCAGCCCTCAAAGCGCGAATCGTCGCCGGCCATCTTCGAGATGTCCATGCTGGCGAAATCCATCACGCCAAGGCGCAGCAGGCGCAGCATCGTCTTGTCGTCGACGCCCATCTGGTCGAGCGGCGTGACGTCGGCGGTGATCGCGCCATTCGAGGCCTTGGGCAGCGTGTCGCGCCAGAACGGCAATTCATCGACGATCGACGCGACGGTCGGGCTGTTGAGGCCGATCACCTTGAACTGGGTCTTCGGCAGATCCTGCGCGCTTGCACTGGTCGCAAGTGCGACGACCACAGCCGCGGCGGCGACGCTGATTCCGATTCTCATCTCCGATACCCCCTGAATTGCGTGCCGGCGGCGCTCCTGCCCACGGTTCAGGCGAATGCTCTCACCGTTCTCTGCTGCTTCGCAACAGAAAGCCCGGGCTTTGGACACAGCTTTGTCTCAGATCTGGGAATTGAATTCCGTCATCAATCGGTCGACAAACTCCTCAACCTCCAGACCGTCCGCGCCGCCGGCATCACGCATTCCCTGGGTTCCGAGCGCGGGTGTATCGTCGCGCGCCACCCAACAAGGAGCGCGCCCATGGTCAGTGTCGTCGAACGTCCGAGCGTCTGCACGCTCGACTGCCCGGACACCTGCAGCCTGACCGTGACGGTCGAGGACGGGCGCATCACCAAGGTTCGCGGCTCGCACGCCAACCCGCTCACCGACGGCGTCATCTGCAACAAGGTGACGCGCGAGGTGCCGGAATTCGTGCACGGCAAGCTGCGCGTCCGCTATCCGCAGCGTCGGGCCGGGCCGAAAGGTTCCGGGCTCTTCACGCGCATCGGCTGGGACGAGGCGCTCGACGAGATCCGCGACCGCACGCGCGCGATCATCGATCGCTGGGGCCCGCAGGCCGTGCTGCCGCTCAACTACGCCGGCCCGCACGGCATGCTCGCCTATGACAGCATGAGCCTGCGCTTTTTCCACAAGCTCGGCGCGTCGATCCTGCTGCGCCGGCCGCTCTGCGGCGGCGTGCGGGCCGAGGCCTGGGCCGGCACCTACGGCGCTGCGCCCGGCGTGCCACCGGAATTCGCGGCGGGCGCGACGCTCAACATCGTCTGGGGCAACAACGCGACGTTCTGCAACCTCCATCTCGTCAGCCAGATCCGCCGCGCGCAGCGCGACGGCGGCAAGCTGATCGTGATCGATCCCAAGCGCATCAAGCTCGCCGAGCAATGCGACCTGCATATCGCGCTCAGACCCGGCACCGACGTACTGCTCGCCTGGGCCGTGGCCGTCGAGCTCGAGCGCATGGGCAAGCTCGACCGCGCGTTCATCGCGGCGAATGTCCACGGCTTCGAGCCGTTCATGGCGCGTGCGCGCGAATGGCCGGTCGAGCGCGCGGCCGCGGCATGCGGCGTGCCGGCGGCGCAGATCCGCGCGATGGCCACGCTGATGGCCGAGTCGGCGACGCAGGTGATGTCGATCGGCAACGGACTCGAGCGCTGCCGCACCGGCGGCAGCGGCATCCGCGCCGCGATCGCGCTGCCCGCGCTGCTCGGCCGCCTCGGCAAGGGCAGCGGCATCGTGCTCGGCGCGGGCAACAGCTACGCCAAGACGATGAGCAGGCTGCAGCGGCCCGACCTGATCCCGGCGGGCACGCGCGCGATCAACATCGTCGATGTCGGCCGCCACCTCGTGGCCGACGATCTCGATCCGCCGCTGCGCGCGCTGTTCATCTACAACCACAACGCCGTGGTCGTGCATCCCGACCAGAACCGCTTCAAGCGCGGCATCGCGCGCGAGGAGGTCTTCGCGGTCGGCATCGACGTCGCGATGACCGACACGATGGAGTATTGCGACGTCGTGTTGCCGGCGGCGACGTGGTTCGAGTACGACGACATCTATCCCGCCTATGGCCAGCACTGGCTGCAGCGCGCCGAGCCGGTGATCGCGCCGGTCGGCGAGAGCCTGCCGAACACCGAGATCTTCCGCCGCCTCGCCGCGCGCTTCGGTTTCGACGACCCGATGTTCAAGGCGAGCGACGCCGAGCTGATCGACGAGGCGATCGATCCGACCGATCCGCGGCTCGGCGGCATCAAGCCCAGCCGCATCGCCGTCGATCGCGCGATCAAGATGAATGCGGGCGATGGCCAGCCCTTCGCGCTCTACGACAATTGCAGGCCGGCGACGCCGAGCGGCAAGGTCGAGCTCGACTCCGAGACGCTCGCCAAACGCTGGGGCCCCGACGCGCGGCTGCCGAGCTGGCGCGCGCTCGCCGCGACGGCGCCGCTGACGCTGATCACGCCCGCGTCGAGCAAGCGCACGACGTCGACTTTCGGCGGCAATCACCTCGACGACGGCGCGCCGCCGCTCGAGATCCATCCCGACGATGCGCGTGTGCGGGGCCTCAACGACGGTCAGCGCGTGCGGGTGTGGAACGATCTCGGCGAAGTGCATCTCGTCGTCCACATCACCGATGCGGTGCGGCCGGGCGTCGTCTCGTCGGAGAAAGGCGCGTGGCTGAAGACCGCCGACAACCGCCAGACCGTGTCGGCGCTCGCCCCGGCGGACCTCAAAGCCGATCTCAGCGAGGGCGCCTGCTACAACGACGCGCTGGTCGACGTCGCCGCGCTGTAACCGGTTCACCGCGGCGGTGGCAGCGCTGCGCTCGCCCTTCACCCGCACCCCGCGCGACTTCGCCACGCTACCTCTCAACGAGTCGAGGAGAGGCTACGAGGCTGTAGTGGATTGACACGCGCGGTACCGCTTGCCCTAAGCTTCGCGAAGCTTGGGGAGTCATCATGGATTTGAGTGTTCTCGTTCCGCCGGCGCATGGCGCGGAAATCGACGCCATCGTGCTCGACGCGCGCACCAAGGGCATGCCGCCGGGGTCGCCGCCGTTGCGTCTGGGCGAGATCGGGCGGCAGGGCTGGAATCTGCTGCGCGGTGATCTGCCGCTGCCGGCGGCGGTGCTGCATCTCGATCGGCTGCGCCAGAACAGCCGCTGGATGGCGGAGTTCCTGAAACTCAACGATCTGGTCATCGCGCCGCATGGCAAGACGACCATGACGCCGCAGCTCTTCGCCTTGCAGCTCCATGACGGCGCCTGGGCGATGACGGTGGGCACGGTGCAGCAACTCGCGGTCGCGCATCATTTCGGCGTCAAGCGCGTGTTGATGGCGAACCAGCCGATCGAGCGTGTCGCGATCGATGCGTGCTACGCGCATCTGCGCGACGATCCCAGCTTCGAGCTTTATGTGCTGGCGGACTCGCTCGCCGGCGTCGAGATGCTCGCGTCAGGCGCGCGGCGCGCGGGCACGAATCGCGCGATCGATGTGCTGCTGGAGATCGGCTATCCCGGCGGCCGCACGGGGTGCCGCGACCTCGCAACCGCGCTCGCCGTCGCCGAGGCGGTTTCGCGCACGCCGGGCCTGCGGCTCGCGGGCGTCGAGAATTTCGAGGGCTTGCTGAAGAACCCGGCCGAGGTCGATGCGTTCCTGGAGCGCTATGGCGAGATCGTCGCGCAGGTCGCCGCGCGCGGCTTGTTCCGCCGCGACGGGCCGATCGTGCTGACCGCGGGCGGCAGCGCCTTCTTCGATCGCGTGGCGCGGCGTCTCGCGTCGATCAAGCTGCCTGGCCCGGTGCTGCGCGTGATTCGCAGCGGCTGCTACATCGCGCATGATCAGATGGGCTACGAGCAGCAGTACCGGCGCATCAAGGCGGCGGGCGAGCTGCGCCTGCCGTCGCATGATCTGCTGCCGGCGCTGGAGGTCTGGGCCTATGTGCAATCGCGGCCCGATGCGACCAAGGCGATCATCACCATGGGACGGCGCGATATCGGCACGGATGCGGGCTGGCCAGTGCCTTGCCTGTGGTTCCGGCCCGGCAAGATGGCGAAGCCCGAGCCGCTCGGCCCGGGCTATGCGATCGAGGGGCTGAACGATCAGCACGGCCATCTCGCGATCCCCGCGGCGAGCACGCTCGCGGTCGGCGACATGCTGGCTTTCGGCATGGGTCATCCCTGCACGACCTTCGACAAATGGCAGGTGATGATGCTGGTCGATCCCGCCTACGACATTGTCGGCGCGGTCCGCACGTATTTCTGATTTCAACGGAAAGGGCGACGACATGGGCAAGACGAATGGAAGAGACGTGGCACTGCGTCGCCGGCAGCTGCTGCAGCGCGCGGCGATCGCCGGCGCTGCAGGCTCGGCGCTGCTCGCACAGCCGGCGCGCGCGCAAGCCGGGCTGCGCAAGGGCGGCACGCTCACGATGATGATCACGCCGGAGCCGCCGCTCCTGATCCTCGGCGTGAACAACCAGGGGCCGACGCTGATCGTCGGCAGCAAGATCTACGAAGGTCTGCTCACGTTCTCGTCGAAGCTCGAGGCGCGTCCGGGCCTCGCCAAATCCTGGACGGTGTCGCCCGACGGCCTCACCTATGTGTTCGCGCTGCAGAGCGGCGTGACCTGGCACGACGGCAAGCCGTTCTCGGCGGACGATGCCGTGTTCTCGATCATGAAATTCCACATGGAAGTGAGCCCGCGCTCGCGCGCGATCTTCCAGCGCATCGACAGTTGCGTGGCGAGCGATGCGGCCACGCTGGTGATCAAGCTCAAGGCGCCGTTCGAGCCGTTCCTGCTGATGTTCGATTCGACGACCTGCGCCATCGTTCCCAAGCATGTCTATGACGGCACGGATTACCGCAACAACCCCGCCAACCAGACGCCGATCGGGACCGGCGCATTCAGATTCGCGGAGTGGCAGCGCGGCAATTTCATCAAGCTCGTGCGCAACGACAAATACTGGAAGCCCAACCTGCCGGTCCTCGACGAGCTGATCTACCGCGTGATCCCGGATTCGAATCTGCGCGGCGTGTCGCTGCAGACCGGTCAGGTGCAGGTGGCGTCGTTCAACGACATCGAGGCGTTCGACGTGCCGCGCTTCCGCGCCGAGCCCAATCTCAATGTCGATATCAATGGCTGGGAGCTGTTTTCGCCGCTGTCCTGGCTCGACATCAATCACCGCGTGAAGCCGCTCGACGATGTGCGCGTGCGTCGCGCGCTGTCGATGGCGATCGATCGCAACTTCATCCTCAACCGGATCTGGTTCGGCGTCGGCAAGCCGGCGACCGGTCCGATCTCGTCGACGACTCGCTTCCATGATCCGTCGGTGAAGCTGCCGGCCTTCGATGTGAAAGCCGCGGCGGCCTTGCTCGACGAGGCCGGGCTGAAGCCGAGAGCCGACGGCACGCGCCTCGACCTCAAATTCATGTCGCTGCCCTATGGCGAGATCTGGACGCGCCTGGGCGAGTATATCCGCCAGGCCTTCTCGCAGATCGGTGTCAAGCTCACGACCGAAGCCGTCGACGCCGGCGCGTGGGTGCGCAAGCTCGCCAACTGGGAATACGATCTGACGATCAACTTCGTCTATCAATGGGGCGATCCGACCTTGGGCGTCGAGCGCACCTACGTGTCGACCAACATCCAGAAGATCGCGTTCACCAACACGATGGGGTACGTCAATCCCAGGGTCGACGAGCTGTTCAAGATCGCGCGTGAATCCTCCGATACCGCGACGCGGCAACGCGCACTCAGCGACGTGCAGAATCTGCTGATCGAGGACATGCCGGTGGTCTGGCTGCTGGAGCTGGCATTCCCGACGATCCACGAGAAGCGCGTGCGCAACCTGATCACCTCGGGCACGGGCATCCACGCCCCCTTCGACGACGTGGGCTTCGCGAGCTGACCGGGGGGCGCTTCCTCGCCTTCCTCGCGCGCCGGGCGACGAAGGCCTTCTTCGTCGTCATCGGCGTCGTGATCATGGCGTTCTTCATCGTCCGACTCGCGCCCGGTGATCCGGCGATGGTGATCGCCGGGCAATCGGGCGCGGCCGACGCGAAGTTCATGGAACAGCTGCGCGCGCAGTTCGGCCTCGATCGTTCGCTCGCGGAGCAGCTCTTCATCTATCTGCGCGGCGTCGCGATGCTGGATTTCGGCGTGTCACATCGTGTCCAGCGCACCGTGGCGAGCCTGATCGGGGATCGGCTCTTCGCCACGCTGCTGTTGACCGGCACGGCTTTCCTGTTCGCCCTCGCGGCGGGCATCTCGCTTGGCGTGATGGCCGCGCGGCGCGTCGGCACGGTCGCGGATTCGGCGATCACCGTGCTGGCGCTGACCTGCTACGCGACGCCGATCTTCTGGATGGGCCTGATCTTCATCCTGGTCTTCGCCGTCTGGTTGGAATGGCTGCCGGCCCTGGGCATGTTCACGATCGGCGCGAATCTCGGGGGTGTCGCGCATCTCGTCGACGTGGCGCGCCATCTGCTGCTGCCGGCGCTGACGCTCGGGCTGTTCTACATGGCGCTCTATGCGCGGCTGACGCGGGCCTCGATGCTCGAGGTCGCGACCCAGGATTTCGTGCGCACCGCGCGCGCCAAGGGCATGAAGGAGGGGCCGATCCTGCGCCGCCACGTGCTGCGCAACGCGGTGCTGCCGGTGATCGGTTTCGCCGGCGTGCAGGCCGGACAGATCGTCGGCGGCTCGATCCTGATCGAGACCGTGTTCTCCTGGCCCGGCATCGGCCGCCTCGCCTTCGAGGCGCTGCTGGCGCGCGATTACAATCTCATGCTCGGCGTCTTCATCGTGACCTCGACGATGGCGGTCGCGATCAATCTGCTCACCGACATCGTCTATGCGCTGGTCGATCCCCGCATCGAGATGGAGGGTTGAGATGCGCGGCGGAGCGTGGCGTCGCTTCCTGCAGAACACAGGCGCGGTCCTCGGCCTGGTCGTGCTCGTCGTCGTGATGCTGATGGCGCTCACCGCGTCGCTCTTCTTTCCCGGCAATCCCTGGAACATGGCCGGCGCGCCGGTGACGCCACCGCTGGAGCCGGGGCATGTCTTCGGCACGGACATGCTCGGGCGCGACGTGATGGCGACGATCGCGCATGGCGCGCGCGTGTCGCTGCTCGTCGGCGCGGTCTCCACGGCTGCCGCGTTGCTGATCGGTGTCAGCCTCGGCGCCGTCGCCGGTTATGCCGGCGGCCGCCTCGACGATGTGATCATGCGCTTCACCGAGTTCTTCCAGTCGATCCCGAGCTTCGTGCTCGCCCTGCTGATCGTGTCGATCTTCCAGCCCAGCGTCGCGTCGATCGTCGTCGCGGTGGCGATCGTCAGCTGGCCGCCGGTGGCGCGCATCGTGCGCGGCGAGTTCCTCAGCCTGCGCTCGCGCGAGTTCGTGCAGGCAGCGATCGTGCTCGGCCAAGGCATGCGGCAGATCGTGTTCGGCCAGATCCTGCCCAATGCGCTGTCGCCGATCATCGTGCTCGCCTCGTTCATGATCGCAACCGCGATCCTGCTCGAGGCGGCGCTGTCCTTTCTCGGCCTCGGCGATCCCAACGTGATGTCCTGGGGCTTCATGATCGGCTCGGGCCGCTCGACGATCCGCCTCGCGTGGTGGACGAGCGTCTTTCCGGGCATCGCGCTGTTCCTGACCGTGCTCTCGCTCAATCTGATCGGCGAGGGCTTGTCCGACGCGCTCAATCCGCGCTTGCGCGAACGCGGCGGTCAGCGATGACCGAGCCGCTCCTGCGGGTGAGCGATCTCAGCGTGGGCCTGCCGCCCGGCGGCGATCGCGCGCATGCGATCGAGAACATCTCCTTCGATCTCACGGCGGGTGAGATCCTGTGCATCGTCGGCGAGTCCGGTTCGGGAAAATCCGTCGCGGCCTCCGCCATTATGGGATTGCTGCCGGCGCCGTTGCCGGTGCGCTCCGGTTCCATCCTGTTCGAGGGCAGCGACCTGCTCACGCTCGCGCCGGAGGAGATGCGCACGCGCCGGGGCCGTCGTCTGGCGATGATCTTTCAGGAGCCGATGACCGCGCTCAATCCGATCATGCGCGTGGGCCGCCAGATCGAGGAAGTGCTGGAGGCGCATGAGCAGGGCGACGGCGAGAGCCGGCGCGCGCGGGTCGTCGAACTGATCGGCGCGGTCGGGCTGCCCAACCCCGCGGAGATCGCCGACACCCATCCGTTCCGGCTCTCCGGGGGTCAGCGCCAACGCGTGATGATCGCCATGGCCCTGGTGCTGGAGCCGGCGATCCTGGTGGCGGACGAGCCGACCACCGCGCTCGACGTCACGACCCAGGCGCAGATCCTGCGTCTGATCCGCGACCTGCAGCGCTCGCGCAACACCGGCGTGCTCTTCATCACGCATGATTTCGGGGTCGTCGCGGAGATCGCCGATCGGGTCGCGGTCATGCAGCACGGCAGGATCGTCGAGCTCGGCACGCGCGATCAGATCCTCGACGACCCGCGCCATCCCTACACGCAACGCCTGATCGCCGCGGTGCCGCGACTCGGCGCGCACGGCAAGGCACGCATCGACGCGCCGCCGCTGCTGGAGATCATCGACGTCTCCAAAATCTATCGCAGCGGCGGGTTCCTGTCGCCGCGGCGCGACGTGGCGGCGGTCACCCATGCATCGCTGACTCTGGCGCGTGGCGAGACGCTCGGCCTCGTCGGCGAATCCGGTTCGGGCAAGTCGACCCTCGCGCGCTGCGTCGTGCGCCTGGTGGAGCCGAGCGCCGGCGCGATCCGTTTCGCCGGCATCGATCTGCTCGGCCTGTCGCCATCGGCCATGAAGCCGCATCGGCGCAAGATCCAGATGGTGTTCCAGGATCCATTCGCGTCGCTCAATCCGCGCAAGCGCGTGGGCGAGATCGTCGCCGAAGGTCCGATCACGCACGGCATGGCGCCGGCGCTGGCGCTCGCCAAGGCCCGCGATCTGCTGTCGCTGGTCGGGCTCGATCCCGCTGCGATCGCCCGCTTCCCGCATGAATTCTCCGGCGGCCAGCGCCAGCGCATCGGTGTGGCGCGCGCCCTCGCCCTCGAACCGGAATTGCTGATCGCCGACGAACCCGTCTCCGCCCTCGACGTCTCCGTGCAGGCGCAGGTGCTGGAATTGCTGGCCGACATCAAGGCGCGGCTCGGCCTCACGATGCTGTTCATCACGCATGACCTGCGCATCGCCGCGCAGATCTGCGATCGCATCGCGGTGATGCGTCGTGGCGAGATCGTCGAGCTCGGTGCGACGCAGGCCGTGTTCACCGCGCCACGTCACGACTACACGCGCGAGCTGATCGCCGCGATCCCGGGACGTGCCTGGGAAGCGTCGCGGTCTAAAGGCGCTGCTTGAGCGCGTGCGCGATCTTCTCCGCCATCATGATGATCGGCAGATTGAGATTGGCGCACGGGATGGTTGGCATCAGCGACGCGTCGCAGACATGCAAGCCCTCGACGCCGTACACTTGGCCCGACGGATCGGTCACCGCGAGCGGATCCTGCGCGGCGCCCATGCGCGCGGTCCCGGACGCGTGCCAGACACCGGTGGTCGCGCGCGCGAGGTAAGCGGCGAGCGCATCGTCATCCGCCACCAGATTCGCGAGGTCGATATCGGGGCTCGCGAGCCGGCGCATCAGGCGATCGCCATGCGCACCCGAGGCGTCGATATAGGCGGCGATGGTCGCGAGCAGGAAGGCGTTGCGCGGCGAGGGCCGGACGATGCGCCGGATGCGATCGGACATGAAGGTCGGAAACGCGATCCGCCGGACCGCATCGAGCGTCGGCGCCGTGAGGACCGCCGCGCCCAGGCGAAAGGCCGCCATCAGGCGAACCAGATCGCGGTGATCCGAGAGCAATCGGAAATCCACCTCGGGTTCATCGCCCGGATCGGTGCCGCGCAACCGAACGTGGCCGCGCGAATGCGATTTGTTGACCCACAGCACCAGCGAGCCGAGCCGATGGCCGAGCGCATGCCAGCCGGTCTGCCCGACGATCGCCATGTGCATGTCGCCGGCCGGCGTCGCCGCGAGCCCGGATGAGAAACGCAGCATCATCTGGATGTGATAGTCGCTGCGACGGACAAATCTGGCGTCACGGCGCAGCAGACACGACAGCGTGGTCGCCGGATGTTCCATCAGATTACCGCCGACACCGCGGCGATCGGCAACCACGCCGACGCCGAGCGCGTGCAGTTCCGAGCCCGGGCCGATTCCATTGCGCATCAGCAGGGCCGGCGTATGGATGGCGCCGCAGGAAACGATGGTCAGCCCGGCGCCGACGCGGATGACGCCACCTTCATGCGTGAGTTCGGCGCCGGTCACGCGCCGGCCCTCGAGGATCAGGTTGCGGGCCGTGTGCCGTGGCAGCAGCATCAGATTTGGACGTTTGCGCACGCTGGCCGAGAGATAGCCGGTCGCCGTCGACACGCGCCGCCAGTCCTCATCCAGATTGACGCAGGTCGGCATGAAGCCGTCTTCCCAGGCGCCGTTCTGATCGTCGCGCCGCGCGAAGCCACGCGCGGCCAGCTCGGTCGTGACCGCGCGCGTGAAGCCCGACCATCGCGTCTCGGGGATGCGCCGCACCGGGATCGGTCCGTCGTGGCCATGCGGCGGTCCGGCCAAGTCGAGATCGCGCTCCGCCTTGCGAAAGAACGGCTCGACATCGCGCCAGCTCCAGCCGGTCGCGCCGGCATCCTGCCATTCCTCATAATCGGCGGGCGCACCGTAATTGACGCCGATGCCATTGATGCTCGAGCCGCCGCCCATCACGCGCGCCTGCTCGTAACGCGCCACCGGCCGTTGCGTCGCATCGTTGAGATGCGCGCCGCCGAGCGTTACGCGCAAGTCGGGCCAGGAATAGCTGGCGTTGAAATAGGCGCGGCCGGGATAGCTGCTCGCAATGTCCGCCGGCACGGCAGCGGGCGGCGTATCGGCGCCGGCCTCGACAAGCGCGACGCGTAAGCTGGTGCGTTCGCTCAGCCGTGCCGCGAGCACGCAGCCGGCGGAGCCGCCGCCGAGGATCAGGACATCGACTTGGAGAGGACTCGTCATCTCCTGGGGAGTTTGGACAAGGGCGGCGCGCGCCGCTACCGCCGTTCGGCGCAGGACTCCGGCATGCACCGTCCGATCCGGAAAGTAACCCAGGTCACCCTGTCGCCGGCTTCGTGTTGTCGAGGATCGTGGCCCCTGCGGAGACCGCGAAGTCGGCTGTTCCGGCATTCGCGAGAAGGGGGGGCGATGATCACGATCGAGAGTCTGAAGGAGAATCTGCGCCGACATCTCGGCGCGCTGATCGATGTCTATGAAGCGGGGCTGGCATCGGCGATTCGCGATTCCGCGACCGATGCCGGCGCCTCGGCGCCGATCGCACAGAGCGGCCCCGGGATGCGGGAGGCGGCGCTCGACAGCGCCGAGTCGGCGCGTGCCGTCGCGATCGAATCGTGTCTGAGCGACTTTCAGACCGCGATCCTGGCCGCCGAGGCGGCGGAGCTGGTGCGGCTGCGCGTTCAGGAGGTGGCAGCCGTGCTGACCGAACGCGCGCATTCGGCGCGGCGCGTGGCCGCCGCCTTTCAGGCGGATGCTCAGCGGCTTCGTGCGGCGTTCGGGGAAACCGGTCCAAGCGACGAGCTGGATCTGCGCCGGCTCGCCGAGGCGCGCGCTGCGGCGCGTCTGGGGGAGATGGTCTGTGCGCGTGGCGACGCCGAGACGCTTATCGCACGCGAACGCCACGAGCGTGTCGCGGCGGCCGCGCTCAGCGCGCTGCTGGCGGCCGCGCGCGCCGATCCCGGTGGCGGCAATCGCGC
>JANNTF010000812.1:0-5363 GCA_031403455.1 Alphaproteobacteria bacterium
AGGATGTAGCGGAAGCGCTTGTGATACTCCTCCAGCACGTCGGGTCGCGTGTTGAAGAGCGTGAGGTTGTGCAGCAGCAGGTCCCCGAAATCGCACGCATTGAGCGTCTTCAGCCGATCCTGATACTGCGCATACAGCGCGACGGCGCGACCGGCCGCGATCTCGCCGCCGGCGTCGGCGGCCAGCTTGGCGGGCGCAAGGCCGCGATCCTTCCAGCGCTCGATCGTCGCCAACACCATGCGCGCCGGCCATTTCTTGTCATCGATGCGTTCGGCCGCGAGCAGCTGCTTGATCAGGCGGATCTGATCATCGGTGTCGAGGATCGTGAAATTCGGCTTGAGATCGACCAGTTCGGCGTGGCGCCGCAGGATCCGCGCCGCCAGCGCGTGGAACGTGCCGAGCCATACGCCCTCCGCGGCAGGGCCGATCATCGCGGTGACGCGCTCTTTCATCCCGCGCGCCGCCTTGTTGGTGAAGGTCACGGCCAGGATCTGCGACGGGAAAGCGCGGCGCGTGGTCAGAATATGCGCAAGCCGAGTCGTCAGGACGCGTGTCTTGCCGGTGCCGGCGCCGGCCAGCACCAGCAACGGACCGTCCAGTCTTTCCACCGCAGCGCGCTGCGGCGGGTTCAACTTGACCAGGTAGGGCGGCAGCGGAGTCGAGGCGATGGCTGTCATGACGCCCGATGGGGGTACACCGTCCGCCAGCATCCTCGCAACGACCACGCACGGGGATAGGCGTTCCCCGCCATCGGCCTATACTTGGCGGGGTCGCCGGAACACAGCCATGATGCCCGGCCTGAACGCAGGAGACCGACTCCATGATCCGTCGCCACCTGACGCTTGCCTTGAGCCTATTGGCCGTCATCGCCTCACCGGTCGTCGCGGTGGCGCAATCGGTCGAAGATTTGCTGCAAGCGGTCGTGAAGATCCGGGTGTTCGTGCCGCCGGACGCGCGCACCGCGGCCTCGCTTGGCGTCGAACGCAACGGGAGCGGCATCGTCATCGACCGAGGCGGGCTGGTGCTCACCATCGGCTATCTGATGGTCGAGGCCGACGGAGCCGAAGTCACCTTGGCGACCGGGCGGACAATCCCGGCGCAGATCATGGGGTACGATCACGAAAGCGGCTTCGGCCTGCTGCGCACGCTGGAGTCGCCACGCGTGCGTCCTGCGCAGCTCGGGCGCTCGGCATCAGTCAAAGAGCGCGATTCCGTTCTGATCGCCGCGTTCGGCGGCACCGACGCGGCGCAACCCGCCTTCGTCGTCTCGCGACGCAGCTTCGCTGGGAGCTGGGAGTATCTGCTCGAGGACGCCATCTTCACGACGCCACCCCATCCGGCCTGGAGCGGCGCCGGCGTGTTCAACGCGGAGGGCAAGCTGGTCGGCATCGGCTCCCTGATTCTCGGCGACGCCAGCGGCGCGCGCGCGGGCATTCCGGGCAACATGTTCGTTCCCATCGATCGCTTGCCGCCGATCCTCGCCGACCTCATCACCGATGGCGCGCCATCAGGGCCGCGCCGGCCCTGGCTCGGCATCACGACGGAGGAAAGTCGTGGGCGGCTCTTCATCGGACGCGTGACGCCCGAGGGGCCCGCGGCGCGCGCAGGCGTGCAGGCTGGGGACATGATCATGGAAGTCGGCGGGCAGGCCCCGCGCGATCTCGCGGATTTCTATCGCCGAATCTGGGCGACCGGTGACGCGGGTGTCGACGTCCCGCTCACCGTCCTGCGCGGCGCCGCGCTACGGCAAGTGGTGGTGAAAAGCATCGACCGCCACACGCATCTCAAACTGAAACGAACCTATTGAGCGCAGCCGCTCAGGCGGCCACTTCGGGCGCGTCGGCGGGAAGATCGTTCTCGTCGGCGACGCGATCGCGGCCGTTGCGCTTCGCGTGGTACAGCGCCGCGTCGGCCCGCTTGATCATCGCGGATGGCGTGTCGCCGGGGCGCAGCAAGGAGACCCCAAGGGACATCGTCACTTCGCCGAGCACTTTGCCGGTCGATTTCAGCGTGATCCGCTTGGTCTTCACGAGCTGGCGCAGCTGGTCCGCGACCTTGCAGGCATTGCCGAGCGATGTCTCCGGCAGGATCACGCCGAACTCCTCACCGCCGTAACGCGCGACCGTATCGCGGCCTTTCACGCCCGCCATCAGGGAACGTGCGACGAGCTTGAGGACTTCGTCGCCCAGCACATGGCCATGGGTATCGTTGAACTTCTTGAAATGGTCGATATCGATCATCACCAGCGCGAGCGGCTGGGCGCCTTCGCGGGCCTCGTTCATCGCCTCCGCGAGATTGCGATCGAAGGTCTTGCGATTGCCGATGCCCGTCAACGGATCGGTATAGGCCTCGCGCCGCATCTCCTCGAGATCCGAGCGCAAGCCGGCGATCTCACCGCCCGCATTCTTCAATTGCCCTTCGAGCGACCGGTTCTGCTCCGCCATCTGCCGGGTTTCGAGCAACATCTTCTTGGTCGCGTCCTGCATGATCAAGGCGCTGTCAGGCGAACTCAGCGCCTCGACAATGCCCGCGCCGAACTCCGTGATCGCGCCGCTGAATCGCTCGGTGACTCCGCCCGCCTGGCTCATCTGCTGGGCGAGGCCCGCCATCAATCGCCCGAGGCGATCGCCCGTCGCCGCGACAACAGCCGGATCGCCGGCAACCGAGCAATGACGACGCCAGAGCTGTTCCAGCACCTCGTCACTGAGTCGATGCTTGTTGGCGAGATGATTGACGATCTGTCGCGACATTGCCGGGTTCTCGCCGGAGAGATGCGCGTACCAAACCGAGTAGTTGACCGGCGAAGCAATCAACCCATGCATTGCCAACCCATCGACGACGGCCATCGCCGTCGCCTTCGCTTTTTGAAGTCCCGCATCCGACACGTGCTTGCTCTCCTCAATGGACGCATCTCAGCATGGGATGCATCTCAACGCGCTTGGGCCCCGCCAGAGCCAAGCCAGACGCTACACCAGCGATCCGCGGAAAATTAGAGCATCGCGATTAAGGGACGATGAAATGGGGCGGTCCCGGAAGCGGCGATATACGGCGGCCGATTTCGGACGGCCGGGGAAGGCGCGCATCCGCCATCACCGCCGCGTGCAGGCTCTTGGCCACGTCGGCGGCGAAAGGCACGACACGGCGCACCCGGCCATCCACATTGAGCCCCAGGGATTCCAAAGTCGCGGCCAGGATCTCCGTGTCGGCATGAAACATCCGATGGAACAGATGCACGCGCTTGGCATCGGCGCCCAGCAACAGGGATTGGATTTTCAAGGGATCGCCCAGCTTGACCTCGGCCTTGTAGAGCACATGGGTCTCAGCGGCGAAGATCGTGCAGCCGGTTTGCGCACGATAAGCGTCGCCGATGCCCAGACGATCGAACAACGCGTCCGTGGCCCGATCGAACACCAGCACATAGAAGGCGACGTTCATGTGGCCGTTGTAGTCGATCCATTCGGGCTGAACGGTATCGCGATAACCATCCCATGCGGCGGCGGGATCGACAGGGTCGTGCATGGCGCGATGCTCGGCGATGGAGGGGATGGACAGCACTCGTCATAGCCCCGCATCCTGGTTCCAGGCAAAGCAAAGGGGTCGGGGCAATTGGTTCGGCTGTTCGAGGCGATGGGAAGGCGAGCGGCTCCCATCCTCGCGCTCTCCTTGTTCATCGGCCTCTTGCTGCCCGATCTCGCGCGCGGTCTGCGCCCGATGGTGGCGCCGGCGATCATCGGCCTGATGGTGTGCAACGTCATGCGCATCGATTGGCGTTTGGTCGCTCGGCAGACCCATCATCCCTTGCGCATCGCGCTGATGCTGACGTGGATATTGCTGGTCGTTCCACTGTTGACCGCCGGCATCTTGCACCTCCTGCCGCTCCCGGATGGGCTCAAGCAGGCGATCCTGCTCACGGTGTCCTCGCCGGTTTTGACCGCCGTGCCGACGTTCGTCCTCATGATGGGCCTCGATGGCGCGCTCGCGTTGTTCGCCGTGATCGCCACCAGCATCCTGCAGCCCGTGGTGCAGCCGCCGGTGATCTACTGGTTGCTGGGCATCGACCTCAATCTGCCACTCGGTCAGCTGATGTTCCGGCTGGCGATCTTCGTTGGCGCAGGATTTGCGATCGGATTGCTGCTGCGCCGCTGGGCCGGTCGGGATCGGATCGCCATTTGGGACCGCGCGATCGGCGGCGGCGCCGTCGCTCTGCTGGTGATATTCGGCATCGGCGTCATGGATGGCACCACCGCGCTGCTGATGGAAAATCCGTCGCTCGTGCTGCTTTACCTGCTCGCTGGCCTGGTCACGAATTTCGTCGTGCAGGTCCTGGCGATCGGCGCGTTCTGGTCGATGAGCCGTCATCCCGCCTTGACCATCGCGCTCGCCGGAAGCTGCCGGAACCTCGCCAATCTGGTCGCCGTTCTCGGCCCCGCCGCGGGGCCCGAGATCACCATGTTCCTGGCCGTCGGCCAGTTCCCGCTCTACTTCATTCCGGCGCTGTTCGGGCCGCTCTATCGCAGGCTCCTGACGCGCGCCGACTTAAGTCGGCATTAACACCGCGAGCGCATGCTTCCGTGGAAAGGGAAGCCATGGTTCTAGCTCTCGCAACCTATCAGTCCTTGGAGCGTTCCGATCAGACGCGCGCGATCGCGAAGTTCCGCTCGTCGGCGCAGATCGATCGCGAGGTCGAGAGCTTCAAGACTCAGGTGAAGAACCTGAAGAGCCCCGAGGATCTCTACAAGAACCGCCGGCTGATGAACTTCGTGCTGTCGGCCTACGGACTCGACAGCGAAATCAACTCGCTCGGCCGCGTGAAAGCGGCGCTCAACTCCGACATCATCGATCCGAATTCAACCGTCAACCGTCTCAAGGACCGGCGCTTTCGTGAAGCGGCCAGCGATCTGCTGATCCAGGCCACAGGCGTCACCAATCTGCAGCTGCCGACGGTCGTCAGCCGTGTCGTCGACCGCTTCGTCAGCGCCGAGTACGAAAAGCTGCTCGGCCGCCAGGACCCGGCGATTCGAGAGGCGCGCTACTTCGCCAAGAACATCGGCAAAGTCGGTTCCGTCTTCGAGCTGCTCGGCGATCCGGTCCTGCGCAGCGTGGTCACCGATGCGCTCGGCTTGCCGAGTTCGCTGGCGATTCAGCCGATCGAAAGTCAGGCCGAAGTCATCCGCCGCCGGCTCGACATCTCCCTGTTCAAGACGGCCGCCGCGGGAACATCGCAGCAGACACGCACGAACGCCGTCACGGATGTCACCAATCTGACACGCGCCACCACGATCGCCGACGCCGCCGCGGCCCGAGCCGATGAGATCGCGCTGCGACTGACCATGACGCTGTCCGGCTATGACGGCCTCGCTGCG
>JANNTF010000813.1:0-4544 GCA_031403455.1 Alphaproteobacteria bacterium
CGCTCGGTTTCGTGCTGGGCGGCGTGATCGGCGCCGTGCTGGTCGCGCTGGTCTGGCTCGGCGCATCTGGCTTCATGGAGAAGGACAAGCGCCCTGAAATCCTCCAGACGGCGCGCACGCTGCCATTCGTGGATCAGCTGGCCGAATTGATCCGCGGCTTCCTGCCGCCCGAGCTGCGCGGCCAGCCACGCGATGCGAGCGACGAGCCGGCCAGGAAGACCCGACAAGCCGATGCGTTTCGCGGCGCCATGGATGCGCTGAGCGCGCCGACGCCGCGTGCTCCTGCACAAGCCGGCGATACCGGGTATAAGCCCGACGAACGCCGACGACTGGACAATTTGTTCGAGACGCGACAAAGCGGCCCTGGCGCGCCTTCCCCTGGAGGAACCACGCGATGAGCGCATCCCTCTCCCTGACGACCAATCCGTTCGACGACGACAAGCTGCGCGAGGAATGCGGCATCTTCGCCGTGCACGGCCACGCGGATGCGGCGGCGCTGACGGCGCTCGGCCTGCACGCGCTGCAGCATCGCGGGCAGGAAGCCTGCGGCATCGTCACGTCGGATGGCCGCCAATTCCACAGCCATCGCGCACTCGGCCTGGTCGGCGACAATTTCAGCGCCCAGCGCGTCATCGATGCATTGCCGGGTCAGCTCGCGATCGGCCACAACCGCTACGCCACGACAGGCGAGACCATCCTGCGCAACGTTCAACCGCTCTTCGCCGAGTTCGACTTTGGCGGGTTCGCGCTCGGTCACAACGGCAATCTGACGAATGCCGGGTATCTGCGCCGCGTGCTCGTGCGCCAGGGTTGCCTGTTCCAATCGACGACCGACACCGAAGTGATCCATCACCTGATGGCGCGCGCACATGGCGATGTGGAGACACGGCTGCTCTCCGCGCTCAATCAGGTCGAAGGCGCCTACTCGCTGGTGGCCATCTCGCAGAACCGGATCATCGGCGTGCGCGATCCGCTGGGTGTTCGCCCGCTCGTCCTCGGGCGGTTGGACGATGCGTGGATCCTGGCGTCCGAGACCTGCGCCCTCGACATCATCGGCGCGCATTACGAACGCGAGATCGAACCGGGCGAACTCATCGTCATCGACGAGGGCGGCGTGCGCTCGAGCAAGCCGTTCGGCCGGGCAACGCATCAGCGCTTCTGCGTCTTCGAGTATGTCTACTTCGCACGGCCCGACTCCGTCGTCGAGGGCACGTCGATCTACGACGCGCGCAAGCGCATCGGGCTGGAACTGGCGCGCGAGAGCCACGTGCCGGCGGATGTCATCGTGCCGGTGCCCGATTCCGGTGTGCCCGCGGCGCTCGGTTACGCCGAGGGCGCCGGCGTGCCGTTCGAGCTCGGCATCATCCGCAACCATTACGTCGGCCGGACGTTCATCGAGCCGACCGATCAGATCCGCCATCTCGGCGTCAAGCTCAAGCACAACGCCAATCGCGCCAAGCTGAAGGGCAAACGAGTCGTGCTCGTCGACGATTCGATCGTGCGCGGCACCACGTCGAAGAAGATCGTCGAAATGGTGCGCCAGGCTGGCGCCGCAGAAGTCCACATGCGCATCTCGAGCCCGACCATCGCGCATCCCTGCTTCTATGGGATCGACACGCCGCAGCGCGAAAAGCTGCTCGCCTTCCAGTATGACGTGGCTGGCATGGCCCGTTTCATCGGCGTCGACACCCTCGCCTTCATCTCGATCGACGGGCTCTACCGCGCCATGGGACAGAAGGATCGCGACAAGGCCAGCCCGCAATATTGCGATGCCTGCTTCACGGGCGAGTACCCGACGCGCCTGACGGATCAGGAATCCGCGGTCACGGAGTTGCCGCTGCTGCGCACTGCGTCGCCCGCGGCATGACCACGCCGTCGGGACGGCTCGCCGGCCGGGTCGCCGTCATCACAGGCGCCACGCGCGGGATCGGCCGTGCCGTCGCGCAGCGTTTTGCGGCCGAGGGCGCCCAGATCGTCGCGATCGGCCGGTCCGTGGGTGGCCTGGAGGAACTCGATGACACGCTGCGCAAGATCGGCGCGCCCGCGACGCTGCTCGTGCCGCTCGATCTGGCGGAGCTCGATCGCATCGACCCGCTGGGCCCACAGCTGTTCCAGCGATTTGGCCGCATCGACGTCCTCGTCGGCAATGCGGCATTGCTGGGATCGCTTGGACCCATCGGTCACCACGATCCAGCGCTCTGGGACGAGGTCTTTCGCGTCAACGTCCATGCGAACTGGCGCTTGATCCGAACGCTCGAACCGCTGCTGCGACGCGCCGAAGCGGGGCGCGCGATCTTCGTCACATCCGGCGCGGCCACCAGACCGCATGCCTATTGGTCGGCCTATTGCGCGAGCAAGGCGGCGCTGGATCAGATGATCCGCGTCTGGGCCATGGAACTGGAAACCAGCTCCGTGCGCGCCAATCTGCTGTCGCCGGGCGCGACGCGCACGACGATGCGGGCGAATGCGTTTCCCGGCGAGGACCCGATGACGCTGAAACCGCCCGAGGCGCTTACCGATCTCTTCGTCGAGCTGGCGTCCGCGCAATGTCGCCGCAATGGTGAAACGGTCGCCGCCGGCGCATGAGCGCATCGATTGCGACGATCCGGCGGCTGGAGGAACTCGGCTTCAATGCATGGCCGGCGCTGCAGACCATGGTGCGCGATGGCTGGCTGTTCCGCTTCGCCGATGGCTATACCAAGCGCGCGAACTCCATCAATGCGTGGATGCCGGGCGAGACGCCGATCCCGACGCTGATCGCCGATGCCGAGGCGGTCTACGCGGCACGCGGACTCCGGCCAATCTTTCGACTGACCCCGCTGGCGCCCGCTTCGCTCGATGCCGCGCTCGATGCGCGCGGCTACGCGAAGTTCGACGAGAGTCTCGTGCAGTGCACCGCCCTGCCGTCCCATCTGGAGTCAGACCCCGACGTCCAGATCGTCGACACACCATCGCCGCTGTGGCTCGCCGGCTACAGCGCATGCAGCGGGTTGCGCGCGAGCGATGCGCCGACGCTCGAACGCATGCTGCGATCGATCCCGGCGCCAGCGGCGTTCGCTTCCCTGCATCTCGATGGCGCGGCGAAGGCCTTTGGCTACGCCGCATCCGAACGCGGCCATATCGGGCTGTTCGACATCGTCACACATCGTGACGCACGACGCCGCGGCCTCGGCCGTCGCGTGGTGACCAAGCTGATGGGCTGGGGCCGAGAGATCGGCGCCGAACAAGCCTATCTGCAAGTCGTCGGCGCGAATGCGTCCGCGCTTAGCCTCTACGCGGCGTTGAATTTTCGGACGATCTACCGCTACCACTACCGCTTATCGCGGGGCTGAGACCTCCGCTCAGGTGCCGCCGCGACGCTGGAAGACCGCAGCGTGCACCGCGCGCTGCACATCTGCCGGCTGCAACGCGATGGCTTGGCTCACGTCTTTCAGCGCGCCGCGCAGCTCATAGACTTGATCGAGCAGCGACAATACGAGCGAGATCGTCTCCTCGGGCGTGTCGAGCCCTCGCCGCAAATCGTAGATCAACCGCACGCGTGCCACGTCGATGTCGCCGAAGAGCCAGACTTCGTCACTTCCCCGTGACGGCCGCACCCAGCGCTGCGCGACCCAGATCTCGAGCTCGCTGGCGTCGAGGTCCGGAAACAGGGTCATGACGGCATCGAGCCGCATCATGGCGATACGACGCCCCGGCGCGGATCGAATTCGGCGTGCGGGGTCCAGCTCTGCAGGAAGGCGGCGAGTTCCGGCTCACCACCCGGCGGCAGCACCAGCCTGAGTTCCACATACTGATCGCCGTCGCCGATGCCGCGGCCCTTCAGACGCAGACGCGTCGCCTGAGTCGAATTCGGTGGGATCGTCAGGCTGACGGGACCCTTGGCCGTGGGCACCTCGATCTTCGCGCCGAGCACCGCTTCCTTGATCGTCACCGGCAATTCCAGGATCAAGTCGTTGCCGTCGCGACGGAACGCTGCGTGCGGCACGACATGGATCGAGATCAACGCGTCGCCGGCGGTGGCCTTCGTGCCGGCTCCCGGCATGCCTTGCCCCTTGAGGCGCAGCACCTGGCCGTCGGCGACTCCTGCAGGAATCGTGACATCGAGCATTTTGCCGTCGGGCATGGCGACGCGAGTCACCGTGCCACGCGCCGCATCCATGAATTCGACGGCCAACTCGTATCGAACGTCGGCGCCGCGCCCGCGAGGACCGCGGCGCCCCTGGGCATTGAACGCCTCGGCGAAGAGATCTTCCAGGCCGACCTCATCGAAGGCGTCATCGCGGCGGTACTTGGCCCGGCCTGCATCGTCGGCGAAGTCGCGATAGAAACCGCGCGGGTCGACACGCTCTGCCCCGCTCGCATCGATCTCGCCGCGGTCGAAACGCGCACGTTTCTCGGCATCGCCAAGAAGCCCGTAAGCGACCGAAATATCCTTGAAGCGCAGCTCCGCCGCCGGCTTCCCGGGATTGAGGTCGGGATGATGCTCCTTGGCAAGCTTGCGATAGGCCGTGAGGATCTCCGCCTCGGTGGCCGTACGCGCGACG
>JANNTF010000814.1:0-4349 GCA_031403455.1 Alphaproteobacteria bacterium
CGGCGCCGGCCCTCGTCCAGCTCGACATCAAGGTTCCGGTCACCGCTCTCGATTCCGGAAGACTCGCGCGCGTCGCGGCGATCCTCGGCGACATTGCGCCCGCCTTCATCGCCGGCGGCTATGAATGGGAGACGGTGCAGCGTCTCGTCGGCGCCGCGCCGGGATTGCATGCCGGCTTCGATCCGCTCGCCTTCTATCCGCGCTCCCTCGCGCTGGACGCCGCGGCGTTCCATGCCCTGGCGGCGCGTACCCTCGCGAGCGCTCCCGGCGCCGCGATCTACTATCTCGAAGCCAAGCTGGTACTGGCGGGGCTCGATCGCGGAGTCGATCTGATCGCGGCAGTGTCCGAGACGGGCGCACAAATCGATGCCTGGACGATCGATGCGGATCGGCCGCAGCTCTGCCACGTGCTCCAGCGGCTGATCGCCGCGGGCTGCCACCAGATCACCAGCAACGACCCGGAAGCCCTGCGCCCGCTGGTCGAGGAGATTGCCGCATGGGCGTGACCCATCGCGTCGATCGATTGGAGCCGCCCTCGCTGGCGGCACGGCAGCGCGTACTCGAGGCGCCGATCGCGCCGGCTTCCTTCACGGCGGCGTTGGCGGATTTCACCGCGCTGCATCGCGTCGAGCAGCGCGTGCCGCCACACCCCGTGCAATCCGGTCAGCCCGCGCGTATCGCCTTCTGGAACGCGGAGCGGCTGAAGTATTTCGAGCCGTCGGTGGGATTGCTCGGCGGCCTAGGCGCCGATGTGTTGATGCTCTGCGAAGTCGATGTCGGCATGGCGCGCACGGAGAACCGCCACACGATCGCTGCCCTCGCCGATGCGCTCGACGCCGGCTATGTCTTCGGCGCCGAGTTCGTCGAGCTCGGCCTGGGCGATCTGCGCGAGCAAGCCTGGCATGCCGGTCAGAGCAACAGCGCCGGTCTCCATGGCGGCGGCTTCGTCGCCAGAGTCGCGCTGCATCGCCCCGCTTTGGCGCGGCTCGAAATCTCAGGGCGCTGGTTCGACGGCGCCTTCCACGAGCGTCGCGTCGGCGGGCGCATCGCCATGCTCGCGGAGCTGGAGATCGCGGGCGGCCGCGTGCTGCTCGCGTCGGCGCATTACGAGAGCCATACCGGACCCGGCGATCGCCTGCTGCAGACCCGGACCATGCTCGACGCGATCGACGCACATGCGCGCGGCCTGCCTGTCCTGATCGGTGGCGATTTCAACACCAGCAGTTTCGAGCTCGCGGAGAAGCGCGATCCCGGCATCGTCGCGGCTGCGCTCACCGTCGAGCCGCGGCGTCTGATGGCGCCGATGATCCATGAGCCGATGTTCGAGGAGCTGCGCGCGCGCGGCTATGCGTGGGAGGACTGCAACGTGATGGACGCGACGACACAGCGCACCCGCCCCGACGGCACGCCCACACCACCTTTCGGCAAGATCGACTGGCTGTTCGCACGCGGCCTGCGCTGCAGCGCGCCCGAGGTGATCGCGGCCGTCGATCCGCTCGGCGTCGCGGTCTCCGACCATGAGATCCTCGCGGTCTCGATCGCGTTGCGCTGAGCTCGCCATGCCCTATCGCCCGCTCGCCGCCGAAGCCGGCTTCGTCCATGTCTGCGCCCATCGTGGCCACAGCATCGGCGCGCCCGAGAACACGATCCCCGCGCTCGAAGCGGCGGCACGGCATGGCGCGAGCGTATGCGAGATCGATGTCGTGCTCAGCCGCGACGACGAGATCATCGTCATCCACGACGAGATCCTCGACCGCACCACCAACGGCAAAGGCCGCGTCGCGGCGCTCGACCATGCCGAACTGGCGCGCCTCGACGCCGGCGCCTGGTTCGCTCCGCGCTTTGCCGGAACGCGACTGCCGACGTTGACGCAAGCGCTGGGGACGGCGCGCGCGCATGGCCTCGCGTTGCTGGTGGAGATCAAGGAACGCCAGCGTCCCGATCGGTTGATCGAACGGCTCGGCGCCGTTCTGGCCGAGCAACGCGCGATCGACGACGTGCTGGTGATCTCCTTCGATCACCCCTCGCTGCACCGCGCGCGCCTGCGCATTCGCGGCCTGCGCACGGAGCTCATCACCCATGCCCGCCATGTCGATCCGGCCGCGCTCGCGCGCAACGCGGGCGCCGTCTCGGTCGCGATCGAGAGCGACATGTTCCATCCCGACGACGCGCGCGCGCTGCACGAAGCCGGCATCGCCACGCGCGTCACCATTCCGAGGCCGGACAGGATCGTGCTGCGCCGCGGCTACGGTATCGATCCGCTCGGCGCCGTGGTCGCCGGCTTGCGCGACGGCCTGATCGACGTCCTCGCCGGCGACGACACGCAAGCCCTGCGCGCGCTGGTCGATCGGCCCGGCCTCTGAGTGACGGGAGTCGCCGTTGGCTCGTAAGCCTCACCGCCCTGGCCGCTTCGCGTCCTGTCCCTCCTCATTCGAGGAGGGACGACAAGGAATTGCTCGTCGCCCCTCCTCGACTCGAGGAGGGGCAGCGCGGCGAAGCCGCGCGGGGTGGTGAGTCCACAACGGCACGTTCCCGATCACACCTGACTCCGGGCCAGGCTCGCGAGTCTCTCCATCAGGCGCTGGAACGGCAGGCGGCGTTTCCAGCGGCTGCGGCTCACGCGTTCGGCGCGCTGCTCGTCGACGGCGAAGATCGCGAGCTGTTCGGCGGCGAACTCGGCATCGAGCACGTTGAGATTGGCCTCGTCGTTCAGGCTGAACGAGCGGTTGTCGAAATTCATGCTGCCGACCGTCGTCCATAGCCGGTCGACGACCATCAGCTTCCAGTGCAGGCGCGCAGGCGCGAATTGCGAGAGCCTGATCCCGGCATCGAGCAGCTCGTCCCACAGCGCCTGCGAGGCGTGCCGCGCGAGCCAGGAATCGATGTTCTTGCCGGCGATCATCAGCCGCACGGCGACGCCGCGCGCGCGGGCCGTCTTCAGCGCCGCGATCGTCATCGCGTCGGGCACGAAATACGGCGTGCTGATCACGATCTCCTCGCGCGCGGCGGCGATCGCGAGCTGGATCATCAGATGCATGCTCTCGGCGCCGCCCGACGGCGAGCTGGCCACGATCTGCGCGCGCCGGTCCCCGACCGCCGTCAATCTTGGGAAATAGGCGTCGCCATGCAGCACACGCCCGGACGCCTTGATCCAATTGTCGAGGAACACGCCCTGAAGCTGGGCGACCACCGGGCCCTCGATCCGGTAATGCGTATCGCGCCAGCGATCCGGACGATCGCCGTCCCCGAGCCAGTCATCCGCGATGCCGACGCCGCCGGTGAAGCCGACGCGGCCGTCGATGATCAGGAGCTTGCGATGCGTGCGGTTGTTCATGCGCACGAGATGGCGCCAGCTCGGCGGGTGATAGCGGTGGATGCGGCCCCCGGCCCGCGCGATGCGGCGCAGCAGCGTGTCGTCCATGCGCTTCGATCCGACCCAGTCGAGCAGGATATTGACCTCGATGCCCGTGCTTGCCTTCGCCGCCAGCGCGTCCGCGAAGGCGCGGCCGATCTCGCCCGACCAATAGATGAACGTCTCGAAATTGATCGAGCGCTCGGCGGCGCCGATCGCGCTGAGCATCTCGGGGAAGATGCGCTGGCCATTGATCAGCGTCTTGATCGCGGTGCCGTCGACGAATTGCGGGCCAAAAATGCCGCCGAAGCTGCGCCGGAACGCAGGCTCCGACACGGCGCAGAAATCACGGACGCGCTGCGTGATTTTCTTCTCGGCGGTGCCCAGATTGGCGATCGCGATCACCAACACAAGGGTGCCGATCGCCGCGGCCACGGCGACCGCAATCACCGTGAGCGACATCAGTTCGATCGACTCGTCGGCATCTAGCCCCCTGTTCGCCGAGACGGATCCCGGCGCGATGCGGAGCAACGCACGATCACGCCGGAAGTTCCACTGCAGATCCCGCGCCTGCGCAAAGTCTCGTTCAATCCAGGCGCGGACGATGTTAGCGTGGCGAGACGCGCGGTCACTGCGGGGGAGACGAACGATGGTCATCGACAGGCGCAACCTCATGCGCTCGACCGCTGTGGCAACGGCCATCGGCGCACCCTTCATCCGGGCCCACGCCGCGACGCGTACGCTGATCTTCGCGCATCATCTCAATCCACTGCATGTCGCGCATCGCGCGGCGGAGCGTTTCGCCGCGCTGGTCGCGCAGCGCTCGAACGGCGAGATCCGCATCGAGATCCGACCGGCCGGGCAGCTCTTCAACCTGCGCACTTCGGCCGAGGCGATTCGCATCGGCACGCTCGATCTGTGCTGGACCGATCTGGCGACACTCGCGAATCGGCGTCCGTGGAAACATCGATATCGACCGCCAATTTGCCAACTTGTG
>JANNTF010000815.1:0-2631 GCA_031403455.1 Alphaproteobacteria bacterium
TCGGCGACGGCACGCCGCTCGAGACGGGCCCGAGGGCGTGTCATGACTACGCCGCTGGCGGGACCTTCGTCATCACGCATCTCGTGCGTGACGCGGTCGGTTGCCTGGCCGAGAGCACGCAGGTGGTGGACGTGTTCGACCCGTCGGTCGCGCCCGGCGTGGCGACGCCGGTGTGGGGTGGTTTGAGCGCGCGCGAAGGCATTCAGCTGATGCAGGGTTTCGCCGGGCTCGACATCGTGGCGGTCGACGTCAATACGGTCAGCCCGCCGCATGATCATCTCGGCGCGACGGCGTTTCTCGCGGCGCATATGAGCTACGAAGGACTCGTGCTGCTGTGCCGGGCGCGCGGGCTGGATCGAGCGGCCACGCGCTGAATCGATCGCGCCCGTGCCGCCCATATCGTCATCCCCGCCGGACCCGGTGGGATTCGGGTCGCCCCGCGCCGCATGGATCGGCGGCGCGCGCGAGGCGCTGGGCGCCCCCGCGCTGGTGCTCGGCGCGAGCTATGTCGGCTTCGGCAGTCTGATCCGCCAGCTCGGACTCGGACTCGAGATCGGACTCCTGTCGACGCTCACGGCGTGGGCGGCGCCTGGCCAGGTCGCGGCGATCGAGCTGCATGCCGCCGGTGCGTCGCTGGCCTCGATCTTCCTTGCGGTCGCGCTGGTCAATGCGCGCCTCCTGCCGATGGCCGTCACGCTCACGCCGGTGATGCGCGTGGCGGGTCGCGCGCGATGGCGGATCTATCTGGCCGCGCATCTCATCGCGATCACGGCGTGGGCGATGACGATGCTGCGTGCGCCATCGCTGCCGCGCGGCGAGCGGCTCTCCTTCTTCGTCGGTTTCGCGGTCACGCTGTGGATCGCGTCGCTGGTCGGCACCGCGATCGGCTTCGCGGTGACGGACGATCTGCCGCGCGCGGTATCGATCGCGCTCATCTTCATCAACCCGATCTATTTCCTGTTGCTCTTCTTCGTGCCGCCGCGCCATCGGAGCCGGTGGCTGGCGCTTGCCTTCGGCGCCGCCCTCGGACCGCTGTTTCACAAGCTCTCGCCGGGCTGGGGCCTCCTGATCGCGGGCTTGGTGGCCGGCAGCGCCGCCTTCGTCATCGATCGCCTGGCGGGTCGCCACCATTGAGCGACCACGGCCCCTATGCGGCGTTGCTGGCGGCGGCGCTCGCGACCTATCTCAGCCGCGCGGCCGGTGTCGCGCTGGCCGAACGACTCGATCCGCAGAGTCCCGTGATGGCGTGGTTCGGGTGTGTCGCCTATGCGCTGGTGGCGGCGCTGGTGGCGCGGCTGATCCTGTTGCCGGGCTGGCCGCTCGAAACCACGAGCCTCGCGGCGCGGCTGCTGGCGACGGCCGCGGCGTTGGGTACGTTCCACCTCCGAGGGAGCGGTCTGCTGGCGGGGGTGGTCGCGGGTGCGGCGACGCTCGCCGCGGCCTCCGCGTTGGGGCTGTGACGCTCTGCCGCCAGTCGTTTCTTAATCGATCTCCGGCACAGTGAAGCGCTTCAACCTGCCGAGGAGGCAATGGCGCTCGCCGTCGGCCCGCGCGTCGCGCAATTCAAGCGGCGCTTTCATGCCTGGTGGGATGGCTTCGAGTATGTCGAAGCCGTCGCGGGCGGAGCCGCGGACGAAGCGGTACGAGCCGAGGTGGCGGTCGAGGATGGCTGGACGCCGCAACGGGTACGCGTCGCCGAGCTGATCTGGGGCAGCGGATTCGACTTCCCCGGAGGCGCGGACGGCGCGCTGGATCTGGTCAAGCCGTTCGACCTGACTCACGGCAAGACTCTCCTCGAACTCGGCTGCGGCCTCGGCGGCGGGGCGCGGGCGATCGCCAAGGCTCTGGGCGCCCGGGTGGAGGGGCTGGAGGCGTCGGCGACTGTCGCTGCCGAAGCGATCACCGCCACGGAGAAATCCGGGCTCGGCAAGACGGTGACGATCCAGGCCTTCGATCCAGCCGTCGCGCCGCTGCCCAAGCAGCATTTCGACGCGATCCTCGCGCGTCAGGTCGTCGGTCTCGGCACGGACAAATCGACATTGCTGACGGGGTTGAGCAACTGCCTGAAGCCCGGTGGGCACATCATGATCGTCGCGTACGCGCTGGCGACCGCCGATGCCGATGGTCCGGCGCTGCGGGCCTGGCGCGCGGCCGAGGACCCGGCCCTGGCGCCACCCACGATCGACCTCATCACGGCGGCGCTGAAGCGTGAGACGATCGCTGTCCAGGTGGCCGAGGATTTCGCCCCGGCCTTCAAGGCCCAGATCCTGGCTGGCTGGGCCCGGCTCGCCGAGGAGATCAAAGGCAAGGAAGTGTCCGCCGCGGAGAAGCCGCTGCTGGCGCGGGAGCTGGATCTCTGGACAAAACGCATCGCGGCCTTCGATTCGGGGGGGCTCAAGCTCGCCCGCATCCACGGGATCAAGCCGAGTTGACCCTTGCGGCCTTCCCAGGGTTTGACTCAGGCGCGGGCCGGCACCTATAACCCGCGGCCATTTCAAGCCTCTGGATCGGTTGCCGGGGCACGGCAGGAGCATGAGTCATGAAGGTCGTCAACTCCCTGAAATCGGCGAAGAAGCGCGACAAGAACTGCCGCGTGGTTCGCCGTAAGGGTCGCGTCTACGTCATCAACAA
>JANNTF010000816.1:0-4077 GCA_031403455.1 Alphaproteobacteria bacterium
CTCGCCGGTCTGGCGGTCGGCACCACGGGACCCTCGCGCGACTCGATTGTGCGGCGCGCGACGCCACCTGGATCGTCCGGCCGAGTCTATGGCTTCGTCTATTCCGGCCTGGATTCCGGCTCGACGCTTGCGCCCGCCGCCTTCGGCATCCTCGTCGATCGCGGCAACCCGAGGATGGTCTATGCGGTCGTGATCGTGTCGTTGGTGCTGGCCGTGCTTAGCGTCCTGGACATCCGGCGGCAGGTCGTCGCGCGCGCGGCGGCCTAAGAACGCAAAAAGCCCGCAGTATCGCTACTGCGGGCCTTTGCTGATCCCCGGCGAGCCGCCTGGGATCGGATCGGGTTCAGCCGAAGTGGCGAACCTGCGCGACGTCCGCCGCCTTCTTCTTCATCGACTTCTTCGCCGACTTCTTCTTCATCGTCTTCGCGGCCTTCTTCTTGGTCTGCGCGAAGGAATCGACCGGCGTGCTGATCGTCAGGCCGAGAGCGATGAGGATCGCTGGAAGGATTGCGAGCTTACGAATGTTCATTGACCTACTCTCCGTTTTTCGGGGCGGCGCCAACACGCCGCATGCCCGAAACTATGCGCGAGTCGAGATGTCGGAGTACTGAAGCGCACGTGAATTCGGTGTAATCCTGAGCGCCGCAGGCACACCTGTCAGATGTCCGCGTAGACGTGGGTTTCGGCCTTGCCGCCCGGATGCGTTATCGCGCCGTTAACGACGGAGCCGACCGTCTGCGCGTATTCCCACAACGTGCCGGATTGATAGTCGTGACGACGCGGCGTCCAGGATTTGCGCCGCTCCGCCAGTTCAGCATCGGAGAGCTCGACATTGAGCTCGCCCTTCTCGGCATCGATCACGATCGTATCGCCGTCGCGCAGCAGCCCGATCGGTCCGCCGACGGCCGCCTCGGGACCGACATGGCAAATGCAGAAACCCCGTGTTCCACCTGAGAACCGGCCATCCGTGATCACCGCGACGCTCTCGCCCTGCCCCTGGCCGTAGATCGCGGAGGTGGTCGACAGCATCTCGCGCATGCCAGGACCGCCACGCGGCCCTTCATACCGGATGATCACCACGTCGCCGTCCTTGAGGCGGCGCTCGAGAACGGCCTTGAGCGCCTCCTCCTCGCTATCGAAGCAGCGCGCCTTGCCCTTGAACTGGAGCTTCTTGAGGCCCGCGACCTTCACGATCGCCCCTTCCGGCGCGAGATTGCCCTTGAGGCCCACGACACCGCCGGTCTGGCTGAACGCGGCGCTGACCGGAACCACGATCTTCTGGTTGGTGGGAATCACCACGTGCTCGAGATTCTCAGCGATGGTCTTGCCCGTGACGGTGATGCAGTCCCGATGCAGCAGCCCGGCGTCGAGCAGCGCTTTCAGGATCACAGGCACACCGCCGATGTCGAAGAGATCCTTGGCCGTGTGCTTGCCGCCCGGCATCAGATCCGCAATGTAGGGCGTCGAGCGGAAAATCTCGGCGGCGGCGAAGAGATCGGAATCGATGCCGGCTTCGTTGGCGATCGCCGGCAAATGCAGCGCGGCATTGGTGGAACCACCGGACGCCGCGACGACACGCGCCGCGTTCTGCTGGCTCTTCAGCGTGACGATGTCGCGCGGGCGGATCCTGCTTCGGATCAGATCCATGACGACCCGTCCGCTATCGGCGCACCATTTGTCGCGCGCCTCGTAGGGCGCCGGTGTGCCGGCCGAGCCCGGCAGCGCCAGGCCGATCGCCTCGGAGACGCAGGCCATCGTGTTCGCGGTGTATTGGCCACCACAGGAACCCGAGGACGGACAAGCCGCCTGCTCCAGCTCCTTCAGATCCGACGTCGACATCTTGCCCGCGGCATGCGCACCGACGCCCTCGACGACATCGACGATCGTCACGTCGCGTCCCATGAACCGACCCGGCAGGATCGTGCCGCCATAGACGAAGACGGACGGAACGTTCAGCCGCACCATGGCCATCATCAAGGCCGGCCGCGACTTGTCGCAACCGGCCAGTCCGACGAGCGCGTCGTAGCAATGGCGGCGCATCGTGAGTTCGACGGAATCGGCGATCACCTCGCGGCTGACCAGGGACGATTTCACGCCGGCATGGCCCATCGCGATGCCGTCCGTGACGGTGATGGTCGCGAACTCGCGCGGCGTCCCGCCCGCCGCCGCCATGCCGCGCTTGACCGCTTGCGCCTGCCGCGCCGGGGCGATGTTGCAGGGCGCGGCTTCGTTCCAGGTCGAGACGACGCCGACCAGCGGCGGTGCGATCTCGGCTTCCGAGAGGCCCATGGCGTAGAGATACGCGCGATCGGAGACTCAGATCCGCGGCCGATCGGCGAAGCGCTCGTATTTGTTGGGCAGCAGCTCAGCGACCGGAAGCTTGGCGACGTTGCGGCCGTCGTCGACCGGGACGATGACCATGCACTGCCGCGCGAAATCGGCAAGCATCTCGCGGCAGATGCCGCAGGGACTCACCACCGGAATCTCATCGCTCGCCTCGCGTGGCCGCGGATGCCGCACGGAGACGATCATCGCGATCTGCGTCTCACCGTCGCTGAGCGCACGACCCACCGCCACCGCTTCGGCGCAGACGGACGCGCGCCCGACATAGGTATCGAGGTGAACGGCGGTGTAGATCTTGCCGCCCGTCGTGCGCAATGCGCAGCCGATGTGGTGCCGGTTCTCCCGATAGCGCCGACGGATGGCGTCGCGTGCCGCCTCGATCAGCGCCAGGTCATCGGCGTTCAGCGTGCGGTCTTGGGGCATTTCCTGCCTGGCATCCACTAGAGCGCGGCCAGCCGCGCCTGCGCCGCCTGCAGGCGCCCCAGCGCAGCTGCCGTCTCCGCGCGCCGGTCGCGCTGTTCCGCGACGATCTCCGGATCGGCCTTCGCGAGGAACTCCGCATTGGCCAGCTTGCGATCGATCTTGCCGATCTCGCTTTCCTGCCGTGCGATCTCCTTGGTGAGGCGCAGCGTCTCGGCGGCGGCATCGATAACGCCAGCCAAGGGAACCGACAGGGTCGCATCGGCCAGCACGACCTGTGCAGCGCCTGTCATCGCCATCGCATCGAACGAGATCGAGTCCAGGCGCGCGAGGGAGCGGATCACCGCTTCGTGTCGCCGCAACCGCTCGATCGCCTGCGGGCCCGCATCGCGCACGCCGAGCTTGAGCCGCGCGCCGTTGGGCACGTTCATCTCGGCACGTAGCGTTCGGACATCGGAGATGGCGCGCACCACCCAATCCATCTCATCCTTCGCGGCCTGATCCATCGGCAGCTTGCCGAGATCCGGCCAGGGCGCGGTGATCAACATGCCGCCGCCGTTCAACGCCAGCTTCTCCCACAATTCTTCGGTGACGAAAGGCATCATCGGGTGAAGCAGCTTCAAGACATCGCGCAGCACCAGCGCGGTGACGGCGCGGGTCTCTGCCTGCATCGCCGCGTCGTCGCCCGCGAGAATCGGCTTCGTGAATTCGAGATACCAATCGCAGAAGCTGCCCCACACGAATTGATAGGCGGCGCCCGCCGCTTCGTTGAAACGAAACCCCTCCAAAGCGGATTCGATCGCGCGGCCGGCCAAGGCGAGCTCGCCCAGGATCCAGCGATTGACCGTCAGCTTCGCCCAGTTCGGGTCGAACGCAGCCGGCAACCGGCAGCCATTGATCTGACAGAACCTGGCCGCATTCCAAAGCTTGGTGGCGAAGTTGCGATATCCCTCGACACGACTTTCCGATAGCCGCACGTCGCGTCCCTGGGCCGCCATCGCCGTGAGCGTGAAGCGCACCGCATCGGTGCCGAATTTGTCGATGAGGTCGAGCGGGTCCATCACGTTGCCCTTCGACTTCGACATCTTCTGCCCCTTCTCGTCGCGCACCAGGGCGTGGATGTAGACGGTGCGAAACGGGACCTCCTTCATCACATGCAGTCCCATCATCATCATGCGCGCGACCCAGAAGAAGATGATGTCGAAACTGGTGACGACCACGTCGGTCGGGTAGTAACGCTCGACCTCGGGCGTCGCCTCGGGCCAGCCGAGCGTGGAGAACGGCCAGAGCGCGCTGGAGAACCAGGTGTCCAGC
>JANNTF010000817.1:0-2639 GCA_031403455.1 Alphaproteobacteria bacterium
CGAATCCGCCCCCGGACCGCCCCAGGCGAGCAACGGAACGGGTAATCGGGAGCCGTTCACCCGATCGTTGCCCCGCGATCATCGTGTCCGCGATGACGACGATCCTGCTGCGTCACGGCGACCGCGCGTCCGTGACGCCGCAAGGCTGGCTCGACATCCAGGTGAAGCTGCGGCGTGCACAGGGGACCGAGACGTGACCAACACGCGCAGCGCCGAGCTGCAAAGCCTGCTCGACGAGTCGCGCGATGCGTTCGCATTGTCGTGCGGTGGCGCGGCGCGATCGCTCGTCGATCGGATCTTCGCGAGACTGGAGAAGCCGGCGCCGCGCGCCGACGCAACGCCCGCGCGCCTGCCGGCCTGCGCGCAGCTCGCGCCCGCCCTCGCGCTGACGCGCCAGGCCGGCGCGGCGATGGCCCGCGTGGCCGCGAGTTTCGCCGCGCTCGAGCCCGCGCTCACCTGGCGACGCAGCCCGCGAACAGCGGGTCTCGGTGCGGCCTTCGAGAACGGCTATGCCAGCGCGATCGTCGTCGGTGCCGATGGGCTGGAGCGCCGCGACGATGTGCGCATCGGCATCAGCCTGATGGCGCCCGAGCTGCGCTATCCCGACCACGACCATCCGCCCGAGGAGATCTATCTCGTGCTGTCGGGCGGCGAGTGGCGCCAGGCGGATGGCGCATGGATCGCGCCGGGTCGCGGCGGCATCGTCCACAACCCGCCGCACATCGTCCACGCGATGCGCTCGACCGATGCGCCGCTGCTCGCGATCTGGTTCCTGCTGATTTGACTCACCACCCCGCGCGGCTTCGCCGCGCTGCCCCTCCTCGAGTCGAGGAGGGGCGACAAGAAAAATCGATCCAGCGTCGAATTGTTTTTGGGCGGCATCGTGACTCACCGCCCCGCGCGGCTTTGCCGCGCTGCCCCTCCTCGAAGTCGAGAAGGGGCGACGGGAGGCGTTTCGTTCACACGCGTACCCAGGTCTCCGAGAAGGCGAGCATCGCGCTGCTCATGCTGTGGCCGGCCATCTCGCGCGGCACCGGCTTGCCCGGGAGCACGCGGCCATTGACGGTCACGCTGGCGTCCTTGCAGGGCACGAACAGGCTCGGCATGTGGTGCTTACCGGTCGCCGATTTGTCCGGCGGCAGCGCGAAGCAGAACGGCTTGCCGAGGCCGGTCCAGCTCATGCGCACGGTCTGATCGCCCGCTTTCACCGTCTCGCTGTAGCTGCTCGACGGATCGCCCGAGGCTTCGACGCTGTCGAGGCGCCGATAGCTCATGCCCGTCAATCCCGGCAGACCCTTCCAGGCGCCAAAATGCGAGATGAACTCGGCGACCAGATAGCGCGCGAGTTTCTCGTTGTCGTGGAAGCAGACATTCGCGCGATCCGCCGGCGGGCTCGCCTCGCCGGGCGATTGCAGCAGGACGAGCGCATGGCCGCGGCCATGCGGCGACAGGACGACGCGAAAGAAGCTCGCGAGGGCGACGAACGGCCCGTCCGGCTTTTCCTTGAGCGAGATGCCCGGGTTCTCACCGGACCAGTCGACATTGCCGGCGAAGACGATCGGTTCAGCCATGGTTTCCTCCTGAGTTGGTCGATGCGGCGCATGTTAGCGCGGCCGCCACAGCACGACCACGCTTGATGCGATGCCGATCAGGATCATGCCGGTGATGGCGAGCGCATCGGGCGTCTCCGAAAATACGATCCAACCGATCGCGAGCGCGAGCGGCAGCCGCGTGAAATCCATGCCGGCCATCGCGGAGAAGCGGCCCAGCGCATAGCCGCGCGAGAGTCCGATCTGACCGAGCCAGGCGAGCGCGCCGATCGCGATCAGCCATGGCATCGCGGCCGGCGCGGGCGTCTGCCAGGTCACCGCGGCGGCGGGTATCGACAGCACCGTACCGACGAGCAGGAACATCATGGCGATGCGCTCGGGCGGCTCGGTGGCCGAGAGTCGCTTGACCGTCATCATCGCGATGCTGGTGAGCACGGCATTGGCGAGCGCGGCGAGCGCCGGCAACGGCAACGCGCCGCTGGGCTTGAGCACGAGCATCGCACCGGCGAAGCCGAGCGCGAGCGCGCAGAGTCGCACGGCGCCGAGCCGCTCCCCGAAGACCAGCTTGGCGAGGAGCGCGGCCCAGAGCGGCTGGGTGAAGCCGAGCGCCATCACATCGGCGAGCGGCATGCGGCCGGCCGCATAGACGAAGGCGAGAAACCCGGCATAGCCGCAGGCCGTGCGCAGCGCATGCGCGCCCAGGCGCTGGGTGCGCAGGAAGGCGAAACCGGCGCGCCAGATCGACGGGCCGAAGAACACCAGCGCCAGGAGATGGCGGAACAGCACGAGCACCGGGTCCGGCAATTCGCGCGTGAGATGCTTGATCATCGCGATGCCCACCACGAGACAGGCCGCGTTCAGCATCATGTACAGAGCGCCGCGGATGTCGCTCGCGCGCGAGTCGGCGCCGGGTCCGGGCGCGGCGGCGCTCATGGCGTGGTCGTCAATGCGCCGCGGCGCTGCTGGCGAGCGCGTCGTCCAGACGATCGAGCGCGGCGTGCATCTCCGCGGCGGTGATCGTCAGCGGCGGCGTCAGCGTGAGGACATTGCCCATCGTGGTCTTGAACGACAGGCCGCGATCGAGGGCGG
>JANNTF010000818.1:0-2761 GCA_031403455.1 Alphaproteobacteria bacterium
GCTCGGGCAAGGCGACGCCGAGGGCGTCGAGGCGGGCGACAGATTGCTGAGCGAATGGCGGTCCGGGATCGCCGTCGTCGATCATCGTTTCCCCGACGATGTCCGAGATGAGCAGGTGACCACCGCCGACCAGCCTATCGCTCAGACGCTTGACCAGTTTTTCACGATGGCCGCGCGCGACAAAACTCGACAGCCGGTCGGCGACGATCAGATCGAAGCGCCGCGCATCGGGATCGAGCATATTGGCCTGCCGCACAATGACACGCGGGTCCCGGCCGAGATCGGTGTTCTGCAGGGCGCGCAGGGGCGTTTCGCAGATGTCGCTGATCTCCAGCGTCACATCGTGCCGGTCCCCAATGGCACAGAGTGCACGACGCGCATTGGCGTCGTCACCGGCGCCCGCGATCAGGATGCGTCGCGCGCCGTGCGCGACATGCGATGCCAAGCTCACCCACATCGCATCGGTGCCGGCTGAACCGCCGACGACGCGCGCCAGCCGGAGGAATGGAAAGATGCCGTGATAGGCTACGCAGCCGACACACCATTTGCGGGAAAGCTTGAAGCTTTCGAGTGCAGCGGTAGTGCGTTCCGCACGCGCCTTGGTATCCAGATCCATGGGCCCGGATCATGCGTCATTCCTGTTGAAGGGAAAACCTCAAGCCTTGGGATCGGGCGCTCGCATCGGACATAAGCCGAACGGTCGGGTCCGCAGGCGGACTTCGCATGTCGCGTCAGTGGCCAATCCGATTGCCCATCCGGTGCAGGAAGCGCGCGATGCGCAGGCACAGCCTGTCAGTGAGGCGCTGACCTGGGAAGGGACGCATCACGGGAGCTGGCAGATCAAATTCGACGCGGCCGCGCGGAAGCTTCACGCTATCTATCTCAGCGAAGGCCCGGTGCATCAGATCGGCGACGATGGCCGTGCGTTCGGCGCGCTCCGGATTGCGTGCGCCCGTGGGAAGTACCGGGTTGCTGTTGATCTCGTAGACCTCGACCTTGCCGTTAACCAGTCCGTAGTCGACGCGTCCGAACTCCATTCGCGCGAGATCGAAGGCGCGCATGATTGCCTCGTGATGCGGATTGTCGCGCACAAAGTTGAACTCCTCGGCGACATCCTCCGGCGCCATGGGGCCGATCGTGCGCTTGACGACCCAATGCGGGCTAAAGTGAATATGCGCCGGGATCAGGAACTTGCCGACCCGCATGACGCCGTATTTGCGGTAGCGGCCGTCGGCGCCCATTTCGGCGCGCCAGCCGACGGCCAGAAATCCTCGAACCGGAACGCCACTTGCTTCGAGTGCCGCAACCGCGGCATCGAACTCTTGATCGGAGTAGATCAGATCCGATTCAGCGCCGAAATACTCGTCCTCTCGCCGCAGGAAGACCGGGTAGGAGGCCGGCCGCCTACCGTCCTCGAGACGCATGGCGTCAAAGCTGTTCATGCCGGCATCAACCAGGGCCCGCAGCAGCGAATAGCGCTCGCGCACCAATGCCGGGCGGTTGAGGACACGCAGGCCCGGCGCGACGGCCCCGACAGCGCGCGCTACCTGTTCGGCGACGATGCGCTCGTAGAGTCGAAGGCGGTCAAATTCGCAAAAGATGTAGTGGCCGATCGGTGCCAGCCGCGTCGCAAACAATCGTTCATAGTGAATGATCTTCAACACACCGCCGAGGTCGAAGCGCTTGATGAATCGGCGCGTTGACGACGTATCGATGTTGCGATGGACGATGTAGATCATCGGGCCGAGGAAGCTGTCATTCGTCTCTCGATGGCGCAATCGATAACGCTCGCATGAACGCTTAAGCCACCGGACCCGCGCCTCGCCAGCGCATGCTCCTTCAGATCAACCCGCCGATGATCCATGCGAGGGGCGGCAGGAGAACGCCGATGATGATGAAGACGATCGGACCCGCGCCCGCGGTGGCAATGAGAAATGCCTTGTCGGGCCACGCCGGATTCACCAGGGCGCGGATCTTGGCATCGAGTGGATAGGGTTCGAGAGCTTCGGCCGCGGCGGCGCGTGAGGCATAGGTGACGACGATGCTCGTGGGATGGAGCAGGTCGCTTTCGTACTCACGGCCGTTCACGCGGTAGCGAAATCGCACATCCGGCCGATGGGTGGTGGTGCTGTTGTCGCGCAGCAGCCGCGTATCCGTATTGCTCGAATTGCCTGAGAACACGGCCGAATGCGTGATGACGGCGTCGACGGGCAACGCGCGGCTGAGCAACCGGCGTTGCTGGATGAACTGCCTGCCGCCCACGCAGAGCATCATGAGACCGAAACCGCCGAAGATCACGAAGGTGATCAGCTGGGTCATTCCTCCGCTCACCGCGACCTGAACCGCGCGAGGGCGTCGAGGTCGATTTCGACGCCGAGGCCCGGCCCGGTGGGCACGTCGAGCTCGCCATCGCGCAGATCCTGGTAGCTGCCGACGCGCTTGACGAGCAGCGCCTCGCGCAGCGGGTTGTCGAACACCATGCATTCATAGACCAGGAAATTGGGTTGCGCGGCCGCGAGCTGGACGCTCGCCGCGGCGCAGAGCGCGCCGGACCAGCCGACATGCGGGGCGTAGGCGACGTGGAAAGCCTCGGCCAGTTCGGCGATGCGCCGCGTCTCGGAGAAACCGCCGGCGCGAGCGACGTCGGGCTGGATCACGCCGACGCTGCGCGTGGCGATCAGATCGCGCGCCTGGCTCGCCGTGAAATCGCTCTCGCCGCTTGCGCGAGCGCACGCGCGTGCGGCTCGCGGCCGGCGAGAGC